>JAFAUV010000343.1 GCA_019243075.1 Bradyrhizobium sp. | reverse complement strand
CCTCGCCGGTGCAGAGCGGGATCAGCCAGTCGGAGCGCGCCTGCACGTCCTCGTTGGCCGCCTTCAGCGCTTCATAGTTGAAGGTGTAGCCCTTGGCCTTCTCGTCGCGCGCGGCCCAGATCATGGTCTCGTGCGCATTGGTGAAGCGGCGGCCGCGGAAATTCGGCATCGGATTCGATTTGCGCCATACGATGTCGTTCAAGAGCCAGAACCCCAGGTCTTGCATGATCGCCCCGACGCGAAAGATGTTGTGATAGGAGCCGATCACCCACAGCGTGGCCGCCGGCTTCATGAGGCGGCGGCAGGCGAGCAGCCAGGCGCGGGTGAAATCGTCGTAGGCCGCGAAGGACGAAAACTTGTCCCAGTCGTCGTCGACGGCATCGACACGGGATTCGTCAGGCCGCTTCAATTCGCCCTTGAGCTGCAGATTATAGGGCGGATCGGCGAACACCAGATCGACGGAGCCGGATGCCAGCTTCGACATCTCCGCGACGCAATCGCCGACGACAATGCGGTGCTCGGAGGCAGACTCAAAATTTGTGCGGGGCGCCTTTGCAGACGCCCCGCGACGCGACACAACCATGACTCAAGAACTCTGACTCAGGCGACGCTGTCGGCGACGCGGGACCAACAAACCGACTGGCGCTACATTGACGCGCTTGGGTAAACACGGGGTTACGAGCGCGCGGCTTGGTTACTATTTGCCTGCTAGGCAATTTTTGCCGGGCGGGCTATTGATTGACGGAGTGCAAATTGCTGTTTCTAGCCGGCCGTGCCGCGAATGAACTGCAGGCGCTGAAACGGGTGCTGGCGCTTGAAACGGCCGCAGGCGCTGAAACGGCCGCGGGCGCTGAAACGGCCGCAGGCGCTGAAATAGAGGAAGATCGCCATGCGTTACGATGATTTCCGCCGCAGCGACGACATCGAGGACCGTCGCGATGATTCCGGCGGAATGATCGGCGGTGGCGGCGGCATCGGCCTGCCGATGGGAGGCGGTGGGCTCGGCATCGGCACCATCATCGTGCTCGGCCTGATCTCCTATGCGTTTGGCATCGATCCGCGCATCCTGATCGGAGGCGCCGAAATTCTTTCTGGCGGCGGACAGACCACTCCCTATCAGACCGATCGCCCCTCCGGGCAGCGCAAGACCGGCGCGCCGACCGACGAGATGGGCAGCATGATATCGGGGATCCTGGGCGAGATCGACGACCGCTGGAGCGAGCAGTTCGCCGCGAACGGGAGGTCCTATGTGGGCCCGAAGATCGTGCTGTTCCGCAACGCCACCAGCGGCGGCCGCTGCGGCATGGCGCAATCGGCGATGGGGCCGTTCTATTGCCCGCCGGACCAGAAAATCTATCTGGATACCGGCTTCTTCCGGGAGGTCGAGAACCGTTTCCACGGCTGCTCGGGCAATGCGTGCAAATACACCGCCGCCTACATCATCGCGCATGAGGCCGGCCATCACGTCCAGAACCTGCTCGGCATCATCCCCAAGGTGACGCAGCTGCAGCAGGCGGCCGGCAGCAAGGCGGAGGCCAATGCGCTGCAGGTGAAGGTCGAGCTTCAGGCGGACTGCCTCTCCGGCATGTGGACCAATCTCGAGCAGAAGAAGCGGCCGAACTTCCTCGAAGCAGGCGACATCGACGCGGCGTTGACCACGGCGTCCGCAATCGGCGACGATACGCTGCAGCGCCAGGCGACCGGGCGCGTGGTGCCTGATTCCTTTACCCACGGCTCGGCCGCGCAGCGCAAGCAATGGTTCATGACCGGCTACCAGCAGGGCACGATCGGCGCCTGCAACACCTTTGCCCCCGGCGCGGTGCGATAGATCGTCTTGCTGCGTCGTCGCGCTCGATCTCCTCATGCGGAGGGAGCGCGTCGCGAGGGATGAGGCCGCGGTCGGGCCTCATGGTTCGAGACGCATCGCGTCTGCGGCACCCCTGACCATGAGGATTTTGAGGCGAAGGAAATGAGCAAGATGTCGAGCGAAGCAGCCAAACCCTTCATCCCGCTCAATATCGCGGTGCTGACCATCTCCGACACGCGCTCGCTCGCCGATGACAAGTCGGGAACGACGCTGGTCGACCGCCTGACCGCCGCCGGCCACAAGCTCGCCGCGCGCGCGATCGTCACCGACGATGTCGGAGCGATCCGTGACGTGATCCGCAACTGGATCGCCGATGAAGGCGTCGACGTGGTCCTCACCACAGGCGGCACCGGCTTCACGGGCCGTGACGTGACGCCGGAGGCGGTCGAGCCGCTGTTCGAGAAGCGGATGGATGGTTTCTCCATCGCCTTTCACATGCTGAGCCATGCCAAAATCGGCGCCTCGACCGTGCAGAGCCGCGCCACGGCCGGTGTCGCGGGGGCGACCTTCATCTTTTGTCTGCCCGGCTCGCCCGGCGCCTGCCGCGACGGCTGGGACGGCATTCTGGCCGCCCAGCTCGACTATCGCACGCGCCCCTGCAATTTCGTCGAGATCATGCCTCGGCTCGATGAGCATCTGCGCCGGCCGAAGGCGCAAGGCGGGTCGGCGTGATCTTCCTCGTGCCGCGATGGCGAGGCTAGCCGCTCATCTCGCCCGGCGGCGCAAGGCCCGCTCCGCTCGGCGACAACGGATGTTCCATTAATCTTGTCGGACCGGTCGGGGGCGCCTGCGGGGCGGTGCGGCGTGCCAATGTTCCCGGGCAGTGAATAGGAACGAAGCATCGGAGGGTGTCGTTCTCGTAGGTCTTCTCTCACCGAGGTCGCCCTCATGTATCACCATGTCAAGAAGCTGATGTTCACCGTTCGCGTCGACGAACCCGATCCCCGCTTTGGCAATATGCTTCTCGAGCAGTTCGGCGGTGCCAATGGCGAGCTCGCCGCCGCGATGCAATATTCGATTCAGGGGCTGAACTGCGAGGATCCCGATCGCAAGGATCTGCTCATGGACATCGGCACCGAAGAGCTGAGCCACCTCGAAATCGTGGGCTCGCTGGCCCGGATGCATCTGGCTCCATCGAAATTCGACCGCCAGGCCGCCGAAGCCGATCCGCTGATCGCGATCGCGGGGGGCGGCGGCGTCAATCTGTTCAATTCGCAGGGCAACCCCTGGACGGCCGACTATCTCAAGATCACGGGCGAGCTCGACGTCGATCTTCGCAGCAACATCGCCGCCGAGGCCCGCGCCAAGATCGTCTACGAGCGGCTGATCAATTTTTGCGACGATGCCGGCACCAGGGACGCCTTGCAGTTCCTGATGACGCGCGAGATAACCCACATGAAGGCGTTTTCGCTGGCGCTCGAAAGCCTTTCCAAGCCGGCGTTCAGCGTCGGCCGCATCGCGCCGACCCCGGGCCTCGTCGATCAGTTCTTCAACGATTCTACCGGTATCGGCGACCATGGCGAGATCGACACCCGCGGGCCGTGGAATCAAGGCGGCGACTGGGTCTTCACGGAATCGCCGGCGCTGCAGGCCGGCGAGCCGGGCGCCCCGACGCAGATCGTCACCGAGAGCTCGCCTCCGGTCGACGAGGCAGGGCTCACCGAATTGTTGCTGCACGAGCTTCGCGACATCCTGCACGCGGAGAAGCAGCTAACCAAGGCGCTGCCGAAGATGGCGCAGGCCGCGCGCTTCGATCAGTTGCGCGAGTTGTTCGAACAGCATCTGGCGGAAACCGAGAACCAGATCGAGCGGATCAACGAGTGCTTCGAGCTGCTCGGCGAGAACCAGCGCGCCAAGCCGTGCAAGGGAATGATGGGCCTGATCGAGGAAGGCCAGGAAGTGATGGATGAGGGTGAAGACAAGGAAGATGCCGCCGCCGATCTCGCGCTGATCGGTGCGGCGCAGCGGGTCGAACATTACGAAATCGCCGGTTACACCACCGCACGCAACCTCGCCCAGCAGCTTCGGCACAGCGCGGTGGTGGCCCTGTTGGCCAAGTCGCTTGCGGAGGAGGAGAATGCCGACCTGCTTCTCAACCAGGTCGCTCGCTCGCTGATGTCGGTGGCGAAGATGCCGGCGGCGCTGGAACAGGCGGAGTGATCGACTGCCCCTGCGGAAGCCGCGGGCGCTCTGCCGGCTTCCGCTTGGTCGCGTCCGGATGGCCGAACGGCGCGTTCATCTGATTTGCCCGACGAGTCCAGCCCATTATTGGACCTGGCAAGTGTATCGGGCGGCTCACACCATCACGATCCGGCTGCGGAGCGTCGTGCGGGAGGAGCGGCCGACCTGGCGCAACAGCCGCGCTTCCGAGCGGCGGGCATCCGGCGCATAGCCGCCGAGCCGCTCATAATGGTCGCGCGCGATCAGCAGGCCCTGGTCCGAGAGCGGACCCGCGATGGTTCGGGCCAGGAATTTGACGCGCTCGCGAAACCCGGCGTCGGCATAGGGCGAGCGCGCATAGCGGAAAACGCCGGCGCGTGGACGGCCGCTCGCCGCCACGCCCTGGATGAACTGGCTGGTTTCCTCGATCCAGCCGGTATCGAGGACGGCTCCAGGGCGCAGGAACATCAGCCAGGGCGAGCGGGATTGCCTAGCGCCGGCGGCGAGCGCCGCGGCGCGCGTGCCTTCGAAGCGCAGGAAGCGGCAGCCCGCGACATCGGCGACGCGCTCGATTACGGAATTGTCGGAGCGGTCGACCAGCAGCACCTCGCGGATGATTCCCGCCGCGGCGCCCGGCACCAGCGCCGCGAGCGTGGCGACCGTCGGCTGCTCGATGCCCTCGGTTGGGATGATCACGCTCAGCATGAATGAGGCTTCGTTGGCTCACGCAGGAAAACGCCGCACTGTTATCAGCTTGTCACAGGCAGGACAGCCCTTTCCTTGCGGCTTTTTCGGGCAGGATGCATCAGGCAACACTCCTGGGCGTAGATGGTACGGAGTTGATTGTTCTTGATTTGTTCTCATGGCGTGTTATCTGAGGGCCATGAGCCGAGCATTCTCTCATGCCCTCAGCTACCCGCCGGTCACGGCGCCCTCCGAAGTGGCGGGTGCGCCAGCTTCCTTTCCAGAATTGGCCGTCGCCATCGACGGCGCAAGGCGCCGCGGGCGCGGGGCGCAATCCAATGCCAGCGGCCGCTACGAGGCCGAAGCGCGCGTCGCCTTTGACGATGGCTGGCAGAGCCTCGACGAGTTGCCGGCCTTCAAGACCACGGTCGAGATCGATACCGCGCGCAAGGTGATTACACGCAACGACTCGCCCGATATCGGCTTCGACCGTTCCATCAATCCCTATCGCGGTTGCGAGCATGGCTGCGTCTACTGTTTCGCGCGGCCGACTCATGCCTATCTCGGCCTGTCCCCTGGACTCGATTTCGAATCCAAGCTCTTTGCCAAGCCCGAGGCGCCGGCGATGCTGGCCAAGGAACTGGCGGCGCCCGATTACGAGCCGCGGATGATCGCGATCGGCACCAACACCGATCCGTATCAGCCGATCGAGCGCGATCGCAAAATCATGCGCGGCATCCTGGAAGTGCTGGAGAAAGCCGGCCATCCCGTCGGCATTGTCACCAAATCGGCGCTGGTGGCGCGCGATATCGATATTCTCTCGCGGATGGCCAAGCGCAATCTCGCCAAGGTCGCGATATCCGTGACCTCGCTCGATCCGAAACTCGCGCGCAGCATGGAGCCGCGGGCACCGACCCCGCCGCGCCGGCTGGAGGCGCTGAAGGCGCTGGCGGAGGCGGGCATTCCGACCACGGTGATGGTAGCGCCGGTGATCCCGGCACTGAACGACAGCGAGATCGAGCGCATTCTCGATGCGGCAGCGCATGCCGGGGCCAAGGAGGCAAGCTATGTGCTGCTCCGCCTGCCGCTCGAGGTGCGCGACCTCTTCCGCGAATGGCTGATGGCGAATTATCCAGACCGCTATCGCCACGTCTTCACCCTGATCCGCGACATGCGCGGCGGCCGCGACTACGATTCGCAATGGGGCACGCGCATGAAGGGCACCGGCCCGATGGCCTGGATGATCGGCCGCCGCTTCGAGATCGCCTGCGAGAAACTCGGGCTGAACAAGCGTCGCTCGAGACTGACGACGGATCACTTCGTGAAGCCGAAAGGTGGCGGGCAGCAGCTCAGTTTGTTCTAGTTCGATGCAGTATTGGCTCCGTCATTTGCGAGCGGGGGAAGCAATCCATTCATCCGCGCAAGACAACAAAAAGTGTGGAATTGGCAATCACGGCGGAGAGTGACATGAGTACGAGCCCACCGCCATCGGTTCCAGGGGCGTCATGCTGTTGAGAGCGGTGAAAGCTGCGCGCGACCGAAGTTTCCGGTTGCCTAGCTCGGCCCGCTTCAGCACCATCCCCCGATGATTCGGGATAAGTCCGCCAAGAAGCCAGCCAACCAGCCGGCCAAGCTGCCGAAAGGCGTGATCGCGGTCGCGCCGCCGAGCTTTCGGCGCGAGCGGGCGCTGTTGAAGCGCGGCATCTGGCCGGTCGCGGGCTGCGACGAGGCCGGACGCGGCCCGCTGGCCGGTCCGGTGGTTGCGGCCGCCGTCGTGCTCGATCCGGGCCGCATCCCCAAGGGCATCGACGATTCCAAGCGGCTGACCGCGGAAAAGCGCGAAGAGCTGTTCGAAAAGATCTGCGCGAGCGCGGCCTACGCCGTCGCCGTCGCGTCTCCCGCGCGCATCGATCGCGACAACATCTTGCGTGCCTCGCTCTGGGCATTGACTCGTGCCATCCATGCGCTGGCGGAAATGCCAAAGCATGTCTTTGTCGATGGCCGCGACCGCTTGGCGCTGCCTTGCGAATGCGAGGCCGTGATCGGCGGCGACGGCATGGTGGTGTCGATCGCGGCTGCCTCCATCATCGCCAAGGTGACGCGCGACCGCCTGATGAGCGCGCTGGCGCAGGAATGTCCGGGATACGGTTTTGAGCAGCACAAGGGCTATGCCGTCCCTGAACATCTCGATGCGCTCGACCGGCTCGGCCCCTCCACGCATCACCGCAGCTTTTTTGCGCCCGTCGTCGCCGCGCGCGAAAAGCACCAGCCATGGACGATCAAGCGCGAGGCGGACCTTTTTACGGTCGACAGCTCGATCGAACTCGAAACTTCCGCCGGTCAAGTCTAGTTGCCTCGCGCGGCTCGGCGCTCTATCAGACTTCCCCGATCGATGGTGCCGGCTGCAGAGGCCGGTTCGAGGTTACCGGACGTTTCATGCGTTTCACCTCGCTGGTTGTCGAACTGATCCGGGCCCGGCCGCGGCTGATGGTCTGGATCGTGGTGCTGTTGCAGGCGGCGCTGTGGCTGGTCGTACCGCTGCTGTTCTATGCAAGCCCGCCGGGCCATGTCGCGACCGTGCTCGCGTTCGGCCGGGAGTACCAGGTCGGAACCGATCTCGGTCCGCCGCTCGCCTTCTGGCTCGCCGATATCGCTTTTCGCGCGGCGGGCAATCATCTGTTCGGCGTCTATATCCTGGCGCAGCTCTGCTCGATCGCGACCTTCTGGTTCCTCTATCTCCTGGCGCGTGCCGTCGTCGGCAGCCAGCAGGCGGTGCTCGCGGTCTTGCTGACCATGACCGTCACCGCCTTCTCTTCCCCCAGCCTGGAATTCGGACCCCTGGTGCTGGCGCGCCCGCTCTGGGCACTGCTGCTGTTTCATTCCTGGCAGTTGATCGGCCAGAATCGCCGCAATGTCTGGTTCGCCTGGTCGATCGAGGCCGGCCTGTTGCTGTTGACGACGTCGGCGGCCATCGGCCTGCTGCTGCTGGTCACGGGCTTCATGGTCGCGACCGAACGCGGCCGCCGCACGCTGATGTCGTTCGATCCGATTTTCGCGCTGCTGGTAATCGCGGTGCTGGCGCTGCCCTATCTGGTCTGGCTGGTCCGCGCCGGTGCATTTGTGATGCCCTCGTGGCCGCCGGTCGCCGAGCTGGGCGCGCGCGCGATCCACTGGAGCTGGCTCGTCGGCGGGCTGGCGCTCGCCATGGCCGGCGTCGCGCTCTTGCTGGTCCTGAATACGCGGCTCTTCAGCCGCTCGCCGGAGGAAGCGCCGATCATCTTCCGCCCGCCGGTCGAGCCCCTGGCGCGCCATTTCGTCTATTTCTTCGCGATCGCGCCGGCGTTGGGCGGAAGCCTGATCTCCGGCGTTTTCAATCTCGATCGCGTCATTGGCGGGGCGGGGATCGCCCTTCTGATGTCCGGATTAGCTGCGATCGTCGTGACCGGCGATCTCGTGCATCTGCGCCGCCAGCGCCTGCTGCGCCCGGTGTGGGCCGGCGCCATCATCGCCCCCGCCTTGGCGGCTGTCGGGGCCACGCTGTTCCTGCCCTGGACCGGCGCCAATGAAGTGTCGACTTCGCTCCCGGCGCGCTCCATCGCGCAATTCTTCGGCGACAGCTTTGAGCGGCGCACCAATCAGCGCCTGCGCGCCGTGGCCGGCGATGCGCAACTGGCGAGCCTGGTTGCGCTCGACGGCGGCAGGCCGCATCTGTTCCTCGATGCGACGCCGGAGCGCACGCCCTGGCTCACACCGGCAAAATTCGCCGAGACTGGCGGCGTCGTGGTCTGGCGCGCCTCCGATACCGCAGGCACTCCACCGCCTGAAATCGCCGGCCGCTTTCCGGGCCTCACACCCGAAGTGCCGCGGGCGTTCGAATGGCTGGTCAACGGCCGCCAGCCGCTATTGCGGATCGGCTGGGCCATCGTGCGGCCGAAGCGGCCGTAGGCGCGCCATGGCGTGGGAACGCGTGGGTTGGCAAACCCGACTGGCCCGCGCCAAGCGCGGCCCGATGACAGGCTCCGCTTGCCCGCCATCTTTGCAACGGTTTCGACAATGGTGGGCACGGTGCACGAGCGCCGTGGCCCGCCCGATGCTGCCTTACTGCGCCAACATCTTCGCGATCGCGCGCAGATCCTGCCACGACATCCGCTTGTAGGAGGGCGAGCGCAGGAGGTAAGCGGGGTGGAAGGTCGGCAACGCGCGGATCACGCGCGAGCCGGTGTTATAGTCGAACCATTTGCCGCGGGTGCGCATGATGCCCTCGCGCGTGCCGAGCAGCGTTTGCGTCGAGGGATTGCCGAGCGTCACCAGCACGTCGGGATCGACCAGCTCGATCTGGCGCTGGATGAAGGGCAGGCAGATCAGCGTCTCCTGCGGTGTCGGCGTGCGGTTGCCGGGCGGCCGCCAGGGGATGACATTGGCGATGTAGGCCTTGCTGCGGTCAAGCCCGATCGCGGCCATCATGCGGTCGAGCAGCTTTCCGGAACGCCCGACAAAGGGCAGTCCCTCGATGTCCTCGTCCCGGCCGGGGGCTTCGCCGACGAACATCACGCGCGCTTTCGGATTGCCGTCGGCAAAGACGAGCCGCGACGCCGTCGATCTCAACGCGCAGCCGTCGAACTTTTCCAGGAGCTCGCGCAGCACCTCCAGGCTCGGAGCGGTGCGCGCGAGTTCCCGCGCCGACGCGATGGCTGCAGCCGGTGCGGGTGGCTCGGCGAGCCCGCTGAGCATGGGAGCGGCCGGTATCGGTCTCGCAACTGGCGCTCGTGCCTCGCGGACGATCGGCGGCGAACCCGGCTCGGGTTCGGCGAGGCGATCGATCGGTTCATCGTCCAGTGCGCAATCGACGCCGGCCTCCAGATAGAAGGCCAGGAGTTGCTCGATGCTCGGGGCGGGCTCGGCGGTCGGCGGCGGCATCCCGGCAATTTACGCCGCAATGCGCCATCATCAAACGAATTTCGGTGGTTGTCCTCGCGGCAAAAATCGGAAACAACGGGAGCGATTGGAGACGTTCTCAACCCGGCTGAGAAAGATCATGAGCAGCGAAGAGTTACCCCCGCGCGAATCCATGGAATTCGACGTCGTGATCGTCGGCGCCGGCCCGTCGGGCCTCGCTGCGGCGATCAAGCTGAAGCAGCTCAATGCCGATCTCAACATCGTCGTGGTGGAGAAGGGCTCGGAGGTCGGCGCGCATATCCTGTCCGGCATGGTGATGGACCCGCTCGCGCTCGACAAGCTCGTTCCGGACTGGCGCGATGACGCCGACTGTCCGCTGAAGACGCAAGTCAGGGATGATCGCTTCTACTGGTTGGGGCCGGATGGCGCGATCCGGCTGCCCAGTTTCATCATGCCGCCCTTGATGAACAACCATCATTGCTACATTGGCTCGCTAGGCCAACTCTGCCGCTGGCTCGCGCGCAAGGCCGAAGCGCTGGGCGTCGAAATCTATCCGGGCTTTGCCGCGGCCGAGGTGCTCTACGACGACAAGGGCGCCGTGCGCGGCATTGCCACCGGCGACATGGGCATCGCCAGGGACGGCCATCACAAGGATTCGTATACGCGCGGCATGGAGCTGCTCGGCAAATACACGCTGTTCGCCGAAGGCGCGCGCGGCAGCCTGACCAAGCAGCTCATCGCCAAATATTCGCTCGATGCCGACTGCGAGCCGGCCAAATTCGGCATCGGGCTCAAGGAAGTCTGGCAGATCGATCCGTCGCAGCATCGCACGGGACTAGTCCAGCATTCGCTCGGCTGGCCCCTGAAAAACAACGTCGGCGGTGGCTCCTTTCTCTATCACTACGATGACAATCTCGTCGCCATCGGTTTTGTCGTGCACCTGAACTATGACGATCCCCATCTCTCGCCGTTCGATGAATTCCAGCGCTTCAAGACCCATCCGGCAATCAGGCCCGTGCTGGAAGGCGGCAAGCGGCTCGCCTATGGCGCACGTGCCATCACGGAGGGCGGCTACCAATCGGTGCCGCGGCTGACCTTCGCGGGCGGTGCGCTGATCGGCTGCGCGGCCGGCTTTGTCAACGTGCCGCGCATCAAGGGCGTGCACAACGCAATCGGCAGCGGCATGCTGGCGGCCGAACGTGTCGCCGCGGCGCTCGCGACCGGTCGCGCCAATGACGAACTGGTGGAATATGAGAATGCCTGGCGCTCGTCGGCGGTCGGTAAGGACCTTTATCCGGTTCGCAATGCCAAACCATTTCTGTCGAAATTTGGGACGGCGCTCGGCACGGCGCTTAGCGGCTTCGACATGTGGTGCAATACGATCGGCTTCTCGCTGTTCGGCACACAATCGCACGCCAAGCCCGACCGCCAGACGCTCGACCCCGCGAAGGCGCATGCGCCGATTGCTTATCCGAAGCCCGACGGCAAGCTGTCCTTCGACAAGCTTTCCTCGGTGTTCCTGTCCAACACCAACCACGAGGAGGACCAGCCGGTTCATCTCAGGGTCGCCGACATGAATCTGCAGAAGACCAGTGAGCACGACGTGTTTGCAGGTCCCTCCAGCCGCTATTGCCCGGCCGGTGTCTATGAATGGGTGGAAGAGGCGTCGGGGCCGCGCTTTCAGATCAACGCCCAGAACTGCGTCCATTGCAAAACCTGCGACATCAAGGACCCGAATGGGAACATCACCTGGGTTCCGCCGGAAGGCGGCGGCGGGCCTAATTACGAGGCAATGTAAAGCACGATCGTGTGACCCTGGGCACGGACGGGCCTGGCTGCTCATGGCCACGATACCGCCATACTGGAGCGGTTGCTGGGACATCCCTGGGCCTGCTCGCAGCGTCGGATGAATTGCCGTTCCCGTCCTTGCGGTTAGGCCCCAAACACGGCATTGTCGGAGCCAATGGCGTTTTTCGACGCTGCCGCCTGGCTTGGCTTTGAAAGCATTGGCACCCGAAGCGTTGGCACCCGAAACGATCCGTAACTTCCTCAAAAGCTAGAGCGAACCGTGATGTTTTCCATTCGTTGCAATCGCTGGACTGCTGCTGCCCTCGCGCTCGCGGCGCTCGTGCTGCCCGGGCCGGTTTTGGCGCAGACGCCCGAACATCCCGATGCCACAGCGCAATTTCCTAGTCGCAACGATCTGAAATCCCTGACCATGTCGGGCAGCTATCTCGCCGCCCGCCACGCCAGTGTCGAACGCGATGCGGCGTCCGCGGCCGAGTTCTATCGTTCCGCCCTGCGCACCGATCCGAAGAACAACGAGCTCCTGGACCGTGCCTTCATCTCCTCGGTCGCCGAAGGCGACATCGACGAAGCGGTCAAGCTGGCCCAGCAGATCCTGGCCAGCGACAAGTCGAACCGCGTCGCGCGGCTGGTGATCGGCGTGCAGGCGTTGAAGCAAAAGAAATATGCCGCAGCCCAGCTCAACATCAATCAGTCGGTGCGCGGCCCCATCACCGATCTGGTCGCTACCCTCCTCTCGGCCTGGGCGAGCTACGGCGCCGGCGACACCAAGGGCGCCATCGCCGGCATCGACAAGCTGACCGGGCCGGAATGGTATCCGATCTTCAAGGACCTGCATGCCGGCATGATCCTGGAACTGTCGGGCAAGGAAAAGGATGCCGGCGTGCGGTTCGAGCGCGCCTACAAGCTCGACGATTCCATGCTGCGCGTGACCGAAGCCTATGCGCGCTGGCTGTCGCGCAACAAGACCGAGGCGCAGGCCACCGCCATCTACGAGGCGTTCGACAAGAAGCTTGCGCGTCATCCGCTGGTGCTGGAAGGGATTCGGGAGACCAAGGCCGGCAAGAAGC
>JAFAUV010000130.1 GCA_019243075.1 Bradyrhizobium sp. | reverse complement strand
CCCGGGCGCGCCATCGCGCCTTCATGGCGCCGCGACTGATCGGCTCGCTGGCCGCCTTTGCCGTGTTCCCGATCTATCTGGCGCTGCGTGGCGCGCCCGGCGCGCTCGAGGTTTCCGCGCTGGCCTGGCTGATCGCGCCGATCCTTTTGTCTTGGTACCTGTCGCGCACCGGCCGCTACCAAGGCGCACATCTGCTGTCGTCGATCGCGCTCGCCTCGCTGGTGCTGGCGGTGGCGATCACGACCGGCGGCATCGAATCCTGCGCGGCGGTCTGGCTGGTCGTGATCCCGATCGAATCGGCGCTCTCGGCGTCGCGCCGCGTGGTGGGTTTTGCCTCAGCGCTGGCGCTATGTTGTGTCGCGATCCTGATCTCGTTCAACCATTTCGGCCTGCTGCCGCCACCGGAAATGAGCCCTGCGCTGCACGGTTTCTGCGTCGCATCCGCGACCCTCTATGCCGCCGGCGTGGCCTTCGGCGCGGAGTTCCTGGCGCGCACCAGCGTCTCGCTGCTGACGGAGGAAGAGGACCGCTATCGCCTGCTCGCGCGCAACATCAGCGACGTGATCTCGCGCCATCAGCGCAATGGCGCCATGCATTTTATCAGCCCCGCGGCCGAAGCCATGCTGGGCACGCCGGTGGCGCGCCTGCTCGGCCACGGCCTGTTCGATCGCGTCCACGTCGCCGATCGCCCTGCCTATCTCACCGCGCTTGCGGACGCCGCCCGCGGCGGCGAGGCACGCAGCGTCGAGTTCCGGGTCAAGCGCGACCTGCCACGCGCCGAGCGCGGCAGAGGCGGCGCCATGGAATTCATCTGGGTCGAGATGCGCTGCCGCCCGATCGATCAGCCGTCGGCGGGATCGGAGGTCGTCGCCGTCATGCGCGACGTCACCGACCGCAAGATCCAGGAACAGGCGCTCGATCTGGCGCGCAGCGCCGCCGAAGCCGCCGATGCCGCCAAGTCGCGCTTCCTCGCCACCATGAGCCACGAGCTGCGCACGCCCCTGAATGCGATTATCGGCTTCTCCGAGATGATCGTGCGGGAGCAGTCGCTGATGCTCGATGCCGCGCGCCGCCGGGAATACGCGCAGCTCATCAACGATTCCGGGCAGCATCTGTTCTCGGTGGTCAATGGCATCCTCGACATGTCGAAGATGGAGTCCGGCAATTTCGAAATCTCGCCGGAGCCTTTCGCGCCGCGCGCGGCGCTGCTCAATTGCTGCAATCTCCTGGCGCTGAAGGCGCGCGAAGGCGGCATCGACCTGGTGAGCGATGCGCCGCAGGACCTGCCTTTCATTACCGGCGATCCGCGCGCTTTCAGGCAGATCGTGATCAATCTCCTCTCCAACGCGATCAAGTTCACCGAGCCGGGCGGCAAGGTTATGGCTACCGCAAGGGTCGAAGGATCGCGGCTGCTGCTTCGCATCAGCGACACCGGGGTCGGCATCGCCGCCGACGACCTGAAGCGGATCGGCGATCCTTTCTTCCAGGCCGGCAAGGCCTATCAGCGCCGCCATGAAGGCACCGGGCTCGGGCTTTCCATCGTGAAAAGCCTGGTCGTGCTCCATTCTGGCGAACTGACCGTTCAGAGCAAGCTCGACCAGGGCACCACGGTGACCGTCGCGCTGCCGCTGGCCTTTACCAGGCCGGAATTGCCGGAACTCGCGAACAAGATCACCACGCTGACGCCTGCCTCGCGCGCGCCATCGCAGGCCCAGTTTGTCCAGGACCAGACCATCCAGGTGAAGAAGCGTGCCTAGAAAAGCCTTAGCAGACCAAGATGCGCCGCCGCCGCGCAAGCGCCGAGGTACCGCCGCCGTGCTCGAGCCGCAGACGGATAGCGAGCGTGGGCTGGCGCTGCGGCTTCTGCTCTACAGCCCGAAGGACATGGTAGCGGGCCTGGCCGCCTTCGCCGCGGTGAGTGCGATCGTCACCAATGCCGTCTTCCTGCAGACCGGTCCGCACCCCGCGCCGATGTTCGGTTCGGTCGTGCATATGCCGCAGGCCAATCTTTCGGCCGTAAGCCTGCCGCGTCCCCGCCCGGCGGAGGCCGATGCGCAGACATCCGAGCCGCATTTAATCGAACCCAGGACCAACGAGCTCCGGCTCCCCGACAGCAAGGGGGCTGATCCCCTCGGCAATCTCGTGAAAGCGACCGTGACGCCGCCGGCGACCACCGCGCCGCCTTCAACCAATGTGTTGCGGCCGCCAGCGCCAATTCCCCCCGTGCAAATCACGGCCACGCGCCGGGTAGCGGCGGTACAGCGCGCATTGACTGAATATGGCTACGGCCAATTGAGGGCGACCGGCACGATCGGCGCCGACACCCAGGCCGCGATCCAGAAATTCGAGCGCGAGCGCAAGCTGCCGGTGACGGGGCAAGTGTCCGATCGCCTGGTGCGTGAACTCGATGCGATGATCGGCCATCCGATCGATTGATCGGAAAGGCGATGATTCGACGACCGATCATCATCGCGCTTTTGCTTTTCGTTTGCGCATGAGCTCTCCGGGAAAAACTGCTACGCGCTTTTCCAGATCATGCGCTGGCGTTCCGCAGAACGCCGGCCTATCGTCGATCGCATGCGATTGAAAACCAGTATTTGGGTGGCTGCCTACCTGCGGCGCTGCCAGACTGCGGGCGTGTTTGGCGCGGTGCGCCGGCGTGGGGCGGAAGAGGCGGGCGCCGTCTTTGTCAAGGTCGCGATGATGGATGGCAACGCCATGCTCTACGTGCCGGCGCCGCAGACGGTCTATGACGACAGCCGCCCGATCGAGCGGCTGTTTACCCCGGTCTCGCCCGATCCGATTCCCGAATCGTCGGTTGAAGAGCGGCTTGCCAGGGAAGTGCGTTTCGATCCCGATGCCTGGATCGTCGAGAGCGAAGACAAGGCCGGGCGGCATTTCCTCGATTTGGCGAAATAGCTGTTCCTCGTCATGCGAGCGAAACGTGGTAGCCCAAGTGAGAGAAGCGATACCCGGGAAGCACTCCCCGCATATCGCCGCGTTCATGCGGCCAATAATGACTAGCTGCGTCCCGAACCGGCGCCGCCGGTGCGCACCGCGGGCGCGGAGCCCGGCTGCACGGTCGGGCGCGTTTGCGCCGGCGCCTGGCGCGCACGCTGCCGTTCGTCGTCGTAAAGGGTGGGGCGGTATTTGGCGCGCGTGACCGCCATGGTCGAGCCGCGCCAGGCCGCGAGCATGACGAGCGCAGAGCGCTCGCCCAGGCGATCGTAGAGCCGCGACAGGCGGTAGACGGTGTGCACCGAGCTGCCGAATTCGGGCTTGAGGAACAACAATACGCGTTCGAACACCGGCCCCGGCATGCCGAGCGCGCGCACGGCGCAGGCGAGCGGCTCGCCACCTGGATCGTTCACGATCTGTGTCGCAATTCGCGAGGGAAGAATCAGCGTCTCGCCGAGCTCAAGCGTGAAATTTTCCAGATCGGCGGCAAACGCCGCCATCTCCAGTATTTCGATCGCGCGGGCGGCGCGCGTCTCGGCGATGCGCGGCGCCGCCTTGAGCGGCGTGTCGGCGAGGCTGTGCAGGATCGACATCCGCTCGCTGCCGTTGGCACGGAAGAACATGTCGCTGACCTGCGCGGCATCGTCCGGCTGCATCGCGAGGTTCGACGAAATTCGCTTCTCGGCGTCGGTGAGCGGCCTCGGTTCTTCCAGTTCGGCCGGCGGGACGGAAATCTTCTCTGCGACCGGAACAGGCTGATCGGGATGCGCGGGCTTGATGGCAAGCTGGCGCATGATCTCGATCGGCGTGAGCGGATAGATTGCAAGGCGCGCGCGAACGGCGGCTCGCGTCGCGTCGTCGACCTGGTCGATCAGCCGCGACGCCAGCTCGACAAATTGCCGCGCCTCATCGCGGGAATGGCTGCTCGCCTGCACATAGAGGTCGGTCAGCACGCGGAGCAAAGTAGGTCTGATATCGACGCCCTCGCGACGGGAGAGCGTCATCAATCCGTCGAAGCCCGGAAACAGCGGAGATGTGGTCATGTCAGGATACGCGACGTCTTCGAGTGTTCGAAGCCAACCTACGCCGGCTTGCTTTAACAGCTCGTTAAGGAAAACAATTTGTGAAGATCATCGGCGAAAACATCGGTGATACCGAGTTGCAACGTGAGAGGCGAATTGCAGTGTCACACCAAGCGGGAGTGTCGGATTAAGACCTCGTTAACCACGTCCTGATCTTAATCAAGGTGTCGCAGGACAAGCAGGTCCGGCGACGACCAGAGAGAATGGGCATGGGCACCATCATTGAATTTCCGGCGGATGCGGCTTCGCGGCGGCTGGGCTCGACCATGGATGCCTCGGTTGGCGGCACGGGGACCGTTCTGATCCTGCCTGTGGTGCGAATCGAGCGCGAATCCGATGGAACGGGCGGCGGTGGCGGGCCGGAAGAGGGCACGGCTCCAGGCCGTCGTCGTCGCCGTCGTTGACACTTGAACTCGGGCAATGCGTCATGCCGGACACGACATTTCCGATCCGGTATTTTTCCCCGGCGCCGTTGCTACTCCTGGGCAGCATGCTTGCCGCCTGCAGCGGCGGTGATTTCGGCCGCACCCGCGAGGACATGCGCAGCGACGACATGCATCGCTGGATCGGGGTGGAGGCAACCTCCAGCGTCGGCGTGCGCGCCTCGCAATACCAGCTCTCGGACGATGAGCGGCAGCTTCGCGATCTGGCCTATCCCCTGATCGAACCGCCGCATTCGCGGCCCGCCTGGAAGAGCGTGTTCGGCGACTACACGCCGATCGCCTCGCCCTGGCGCCAGACGCCGGTGTTCGACCGCACCGCCTATGGCCGCGCGCTGATCGACGAGCCGCACCGTTCGCATGCTTCACGCTACGCGCAACTGATCGAGGACGTGCGCGACGACATCAGCCGCTTTGAATTGTTCTATGCCAGCGCCGTCAAGGTCGTCGATCTGGATCGCCGCCGCGATGCCAGCCTCTCCCGCATCAGCGAATTGTCGGCGCGCGAGCGCGCGGATGCGGTCGCACGCATGCAGGAAAATTCGCTGATCGTGCAGTGGGTGCATCAGTGCCTGGAACGGCGCGTGTCGTCGTATCGCTGGGGCCTGGAACGCCTGGTGCTGCAGGCCCCCGATACCATGGCCGCCGATGCCGACCGTCTGATCGGCGAGCTCGCCGCGCAGACGGCGAACCCGCCGGTCGAGGCGAGGCCGATCATCGAGCGTCCCGCCGTGACGAAAGGCTAGTTGTCACCGTTTGCCGCGTCCAACGGGCGCTTCGGCCTGCTTGGCCGGCGGCTGTTCGCCCTGCACCCGGCAGCTGGCGGCGGCGAGCGAGGCTTGCGCCTGCGGCATCAGGCCGGGCTCCGGCGCCATCGCCTTCAGGACGATCAGACCGGTCGTGGAGGGCGAGTCGATGATAAGCCGGTCGGCCGCCGTGACGTCCTCGTCCTCGGGCAGCGCATTGTGCTGGGCCTCCGTCATCAGATCGAGCTCTATCACCTTCTTGCCGGCCGAGCGGTCGTTGATCGCGTAATAAGCGAGCTCGTTGCGGGTATAGAACGACACCGAGGTATAAGCCTGGCTGACCGGGACGGCGAGCTTGATCGGCCCGCTCGAGAGGTCGTAGCGGCAGATCGCTTCGGCGAAGGCGGGGTCGAGATAGGGCATCAGCGTGTTGCCGGGCTCGGCGGGCGGAAGCTGCGTCACCGCGTTGAGCTTGGTCATCGGCGTCAGGCGCGAATAGGCGTCCTGGGTCGCGATCCGCGGCAGCGCCAGCACGCTGACGAGATGCACCACGCCGCCGAGCAGCACGCCTGCGATGATCGTGAACAGCAGGCGGATCACGGGCACCCCAACGTGGCTATCTGCGGCATCGGGGCGTCGCGCTGCGTCCGCGTCGCGACCCCCACCGGCGTGTCATAGAGGCGCAGCATCAGCGAGTAACGCTCGATGCCGCCGGTCGGCAGCCAATTGCCGGCGCGCGAGCGCGAGGCGATGTGGATCTCGAAGCCGCCGTCCGCGCCGCGCACGATCTCCTCGCTGGTGAAGCCGTAGCGCTGCAGCGAATTGGCGACGAGGTAGCCCTTGTCGTCATAGAGCGTCAGCGTCCAGAACCGCGCCGCCGGCGTGACGCCGCTCACGATCACGTCGCAGCGCCCATCAAGCGGCTTCTTCCTGTCGTCTGCGCTGGCGACGAAGGAAATCCCGTCGCCGGTGCCGATCGGCAGCTCGCCATTGCGGGTGATGGTGGCGCGCGAGTAGGGGTCGATGTCGGTGGTGCCGGTGCGCGGCCGCGCCGTCCATGCGCCGATCGTGAGCGTGCCGAGTTCGGTGCCGCGCGTGGTCGTCATCCAGGTCGAGCCGAGGCCGACGGCCGCGGCCAGCGCTAGCGCCACCAAAGCTACGAAGACAAGTCTCACGGTCAGTTCTTGCGCGGCGCGGCGGCGTCGCTCGCTGTCGCCGCGGCGTAGTTTTCGGGAAAAGCGAGCGCGCTGGACGGGGTTGGCCTGGTCGGCTTCGGTGGCTCGTTGGCCGAGGTCGTCTTGTCCGCTGTCTTGGCCGCATCGTCGAGCATCTTCTCGATCTGCACCAGGGTGTCGGCGCCACGCCGGGTCAGCACCGGCGGCGGTCCGGGCTTGATCTCTGGCGCCCTCTGGCTCACGACCGCGCCATTGGCCGCGACGACCTGCTGCAGCGGCGGCTGCGGCAGCTTGGCGCCGGCACCGACACCGCCCAGCTCCTTGATCTCGATGCCCTGGTGCGCGACCGTCATGATGTCGTGCCAGGTCTGCGCCGGCAGCGAGCCGCCGGTCATGCGATTGGTCGGCGAGTAGTCGTCATTGCCGAACCACACCGCGCAGGTGAAGTTGCCGGTGTAGCCGACGAACCAGGCGTCACGGTAGGAGTTGGTGGTGCCGGTCTTGCCGGCGGTCGGAATGCCGTCGAGTGCGGCCCGACGCGCGGTGCCTTCACTGACCACATGGCTCATCATGCCGGCCATATCGGCGGCGATGTTGGCCGGAATCGCCTGCCGCGGCTTTGGTCCGTCGCGGTCCCAGCGCCAGACCAGGTCGCCGGCACCGGTGCGCACTTCAAGTACCGCATGAGGCGTCACCGCCTTGCCCTTGTTCGGGAAGGTCGCGTACGCCACCGCATGTTCGAGGATGGTGACCTCGTCAGCGCCGATCGGCAGCGACGGCGTATCGGGCAGCGGGGCCTTGATGCCGAAGCGCCGCGCCACTTCCACGATCTTGGCACGGCCGGCCTTCGGTCCATCCTTGCCGCCGAGCGCGATCGACAATTTGACGGGAACGACATTGATCGAGCGGGTGATGGCCTGCGTCAGCGTCACCGCGCCGGAATAGGAGTGGCCGTAGTTCTGCGGACACCAATTGCCGATGCAGACCGGGCCGTCGACCACGATCGAGGTCGGCTTGAAGCCGTTGAGCAGCGCCGTGGTGTAGACATAGGGCTTGAACGAGGAGCCGGGCTGGCGGTAGGCGTCGGTGGCGCGGTTGAACTGGCTGGCGCCATAGTCGCGTCCGCCGACCATGGCGCGGACGCCGCCATCGAGATCGGCCACCACCGTTGCCGCCTGGGTCGCGTGATAGTCGCGTCCGAACTGCCGCAGCTGGTTTTCAATCGCCTCGTCGGCGGCGTGCTGCACGTTCATGTCGATGGACGTGCGCACCACGAACACGCGCTCGGTGTAGGATTTCGGGAACGTGTCGACGAGCTTGCGCATTTCGTCGAAGGCATAGTCGAGGAAATAGTTCGGCGAGGCTTCGTCGCGGCGATCGACCGCAAAGGCGGGGTTGCGCCGCGCCCCGAACACCTGTCCTTCGGTCATGAAGCCGGCGTCGACGAGATTATCGAGCACGACGTTGGCACGGGCGCGTGCCGCGGGCAGGTTGATGTGCGGGGCGAATTTGGTCGGCGCCTTGAACAGACCGGCGAGCATCGCCGCTTCCGCGAGGTTGATGTCGCGCACCGATTTGTTGAAATAGAAGTGGGCCGCGCCGTCGACGCCGAAGGTGCCGCCGCCCATATAGGCGCGGTCCAGGTAGAGCTTCAGGATCTCGTTCTTGGTGAGGCGGGTCTCGAGCCAGATCGCCAAGAACGCCTCGTTGACCTTGCGCTCGATGGTGCGCTCGTTGGAGAGGAACAGGTTTTTCGCCAGCTGCTGGGTGATCGAGGATCCGCCCTGGCGCACGCCGCCGGCCTGGGCGTTGGTGACGAGGGCGCGCGCGGTGCCGGCGATGTCGATGCCGAAATGGTCGTAGAAGCGGCGGTCTTCGGTCGCGAGCGTCGCCTTGATCAGATTGTCCGGAAAATCTTCCAGCGGGATCGAGTCGTTATGCTTGATGCCGCGGCTGCCGATCGGATTGCCGTAGCGGTCGAGGAAAGTCACCGCGAGGTCGGACTTTTTCAGCCAGTCCTCGTCCGCAGTCTCGCGGAACGCCGGCACGGCGAGGGCGAGCAGCAGGATCAGGCCGCCGAGGCCGATGGTCGCCGCTTCCGACAGCGGCTCGATGAAGACCCAGCGCTTCCAGCGGCCGACATAGAAGCGGTCCATGAAGGTGGAATAGCGCTCATAGAGCTCGCGCGCGCCCTTGCCCGAGGAGAACAGGGTGGAATCGATGCGGGCGTCGAGGTCCAGGAAGAAGTGCCGGACCCTGGTCTTCCATCGCGGCGGGATGATCTGGCGCGGCACTGGGATTCTTCGTCGTTTCCAAGGCGTTCGAGCACCCGGCCGGGGCGCCGTCGAGACGTCTTGCGCTGATGTTGCGGCAAACCGAAGGCGCCCGGTGCGCCCCTCGGGGACTCAAGGGTTTGTTCTAGCCGAGCAGGGGCCAAAAACCAATGGTCCGATGCCCAGATTTGATCGGCAGGATGAACGTCGCGGCGGCAAAATGGCTGTCACCACGCCCACTTGCACCGACCGCGATACACCCCATAGAAGGTCTTAATCCATAAGTCGTTCGGCAACCTCGGGGATTTATGACCGCGCCGCCCAAACGGCCCTCCAGCCAAGAGGGATTTTTCTGGAAAACCAAGACGTTGGAGGAAATGTCCAACGCGGAATGGGAAAGCCTGTGCGATGGCTGTGCGCGCTGCTGCCTGGAGAAGCTGGAGGACGAGGATACCGGGGCGATCTATTTCACGCATGTTTCCTGCAAGCTTCTGGATGCCGGCCTGTGTGCCTGCAAGGACTATCCGCACCGCTCGGCCAAGGTTCCCGATTGCGTGCGGCTCACGCCCGACAACGTCAGAACCCTCAACTGGCTGCCGCCGAGCTGCGGCTATCGCCTCGTGGCCGAGGGCCGCGACCTCTATTGGTGGCACCCGCTGATTTCGGGCGATCCCAACACGGTGCATGAAGCCGGTGTGTCGGTGCGCGGCCGGGTGCAAGGCACCGAGGATGAGATCGCGGATGCCGATCTCGAGGACCACATCGTGCGCTGGCCGATGCTGTTGCCGAAACGGGCGCGGCTGAAGCAGCGGCCGAAGCGCTGAACCGGCCGCTACCCGGGCATTCCGAGTGCTGTGCCGCGGGATGCACCCATGCGCTGGGGGTGCTGCCTCACAGAGGATTTGCTGCCTAAATGAGGGCCGGTACAGCGAATCTGCGCCGCGCAGGCGGTGCCACGGGTAAAATATTTCCTCATGAACAAGTTTGAACGGCAGAGCCATCTTCCTGCCGCCTCGCGGCATTTGAGCCAAGAGCTCGAAACCGAACTTTCGGACCTCTCCGCCCAGGCGATCGCGGTGGACGATGCCCCGCCGATTGCGCCGCGTGCGCCGCTGACCCCCGATGAAGTCCGCGCCATTCTGACGAGCCTGATGCTGGCCATGTTCCTGGCCGCGCTCGATCAGACCATTGTCGCCACCGCGCTGCCGACCATTGGCCGCCAGTTCCATGACGTCTCCAGCCTGTCCTGGGTCATCACCGCCTATCTTCTGGCTTCGACGGCGGTCGCCCCGGTGTTCGGCACGCTCAGCGACATCTATGGCCGGCGCGCCATGATCATCTCCTCCCTCAGCCTGTTCATCGCCGGCTCGCTCTTGTGCGCCCTCGCACCCAACATGCCCGTGCTGATTCTCGCGCGTGGCCTGCAGGGGCTCGGTGGCGGCGGCATTTTGCCGATCGTGCAGACCATCATTTCCGACATTGTGAGCCCCCGCGAGCGTGGCCAGTACCAGGCCTATTTCTCGGGCGTATGGGTCGCCGCGGGCATCGGCGGTCCGGTTCTCGGCGGTGTGTTTGCCGAGCATCTGCACTGGTCGATGATCTTCTGGATCAACCTGCCGCTGGCGCTCGCAGCGCTGGCGCTGCTGGTGCCCAAGATGGGCAAAATTCCGGCGTTCCACCGCCGCCGCAAAGTCGACTGGCTCGGTGGGCTGTTGCTGATGGCTGCTGCCGTCGTGTTCATGCTGGTCCTGACCTGGGGCGGCAACCGCTTCTTCTGGCTGTCGCCGACGATCCTCGCCATGATCGGCGCTTCGGCCACGCTCGCCGTCGGTTTTGTCTGGCACGCCCGACGCGCTGATGAGCCGTTCCTGCCGTTGCGGCTGCTTGCCGGCCGCGTGGTGCCCTTCGCCATCCTGGCGGGGAGCTGCGCGCTGGGGGCGATGACCGGGCTCACCGTGCAACTGCCGCTCTATTACGAGGTGGTCTATCATCTCTCCGCCAGCGAAGCCGGCCTGGCGCTGATCCCGCTTGCCGCGGTCTCGACCTGCGGCGCGGCGATCGCCGGCCGCACCATGGCGCGCGCCAGACATTACAAGCGCGTCGCCATCATCGGCGATTTCACCGCCGCCGTCGCGGGCGCTGCGCTCGCGCTCGCCACCTTGCCGCTCTGGGGCCTGCTCGTGCTGCTGTCGGTGTTCGCGCTCGGCCTCGGCACCACCTTCCCGATCACCGTCGTCTCGATCCAGAACGCGGTTCAGCGCTCGCAGGTCGGCACCGTCACCGGCGCCATGAACTTCTTCCGCTCGCTGGCCTCGTCGTTCACGGTCGCAGCCATGACCGCGATCCTCTTGATGGCGCTCGGCGCCGACATCTCGCTCGGCGGCGAGCATGGCGGACCCGTGAGTTCGATCGCGGTCGCCGACATGGTCCACGCCTTCCGCTACGTGTTCGCCGCGGCGGCCGCGATGATGACCTGCGCCATGCTTTGCATGATCACGATGGAGGAGCGCCCGCTCGCCGGGCCCGCCTCGCGGCCCGTGGCGATGGCGGAGTAGGGCGCGATCCGATTCAAATTTCAAACAGCTATTTCCT
>JAFAUV010000221.1 GCA_019243075.1 Bradyrhizobium sp. | reverse complement strand
ATGGCCATGGCGACGTCGTCGACGGCATGGCCGGCGAATGGCGCGGCAATCTCGATCCCTTCAAGACGACGCGGATCGACAACCGCGTCTATGGCCGCGGCACCGCCGATAACAAGGGGCAGCACAGCATCAACCTGGCAGCGCTCGGTGTGGTGCGCGAGGCCCGCGGCGGCAAGCTCGGCTTCAACGCTAAATTCCTCGTCGAAATGGGCGAGGAGACCGGCTCGCCCGACCTGAACGCGGTCTGCGCATCGCTGCGCGACGAGTTGAAGGCCGACCTGCTGCTTGCCTCGGATGGGCCGCGGCTCGCCGCCGACCGTCCGACCATCTTCCTCGGTTGCCGCGGCGGCATCCGCCTCCATCTCGACGTGAATTTGCGCGAGGGCGGGCATCATTCCGGCAATTGGGGCGGCGTGCTCGCCAATCCCGCCACCATCCTCGCCAATGCGATCGCGAGCCTGGTCGACGAGCACGGGCGGATCAAGCTGGAGGCGCTGAAGCCGCCGCGGCTGACCAATCAGATCAGGGCCTATCTCGCCGATGTCGAGATCAAGCCGACGGCGGACGAGCCGGCGCTTTCGGAGAACTGGGGCGAGCAGGGACTTTCCGCCGCCGAGCGGCTCTATGCCTGGAACACGCTGGAAGTGCTGGCGATGTCGTCAGGCAATATCGACAAGCCGGCCAATGCCATTCCGGGCGACGCCCGCGCCGTGCTGCAGCTTCGCTTTGTGGTCGGCACCAGGCACGAGCAGGTGGTCGATGCCGTGCGCACGCATCTGCGCGGCAATGGCTTCACCATGGTCGAGGTCAGCGCGACGCAGAATTTTGTTGCCTCGCGCACCGATTTCGACAGCCCCTGGATCAAATGGGCGGCGGACTCGATCTACCAGACCACGGGAAAGCCGCCCGCGGTGCTGCCCAATTTCGGTGGCTCGCTGCCGAACGACGTATTCTCGGAGACGCTGGGCCTGCCGACGATCTGGGTGCCGCATTCCTATCCCGGCTGCTCGCAGCATGCGCCCGACGAGCACATCCTGCTGTCGGTGACCGAGGAGGCGCTCGGCATCATGGCGGGATTGTTCTGGGACCTCGGCGAACGGGGGCACAAGACCTGACGGCACGAGGCGAGGAGGCCACGGCATGGCGCTATCGGCACACGCGGAGACCGGCGAGTTCGGCGCTTCGCCGCAGAACGTGACCAAGCTCGTGATCGCAACCTCGCTCGGCAATGCGCTCGAGTGGTTCGACATCTCCGTCTATGCCTATTTCGCCGCCTATCTGTCCAAGGCTTTCTTCCCGGCCAAGGACCCGACCACCTCGCTGCTGCTCACCTTCGGCAGCTTTGCCCTGACCTTCCTGGCGCGACCGATCGGGGGTGTGCTGCTCGGCACCTATGCCGACCGCCACGGCCGCAAGGCGTCGCTGCTGCTCTCGATCGCCATGATGACCTGCGGCACATCAGCGGTGGCGCTGATGCCGACCTTCGAGGCGATCGGCGTGCTGGCGCCGCTCCTCGTCATCGCCGCGCGCCTGGTGCAGGGCTTCTCCGCCGGTGGCGAGTTCGGCAGCTCGACGGCGTTTCTGGTCGAGCACATGCCGGGACGGCGCGGTTTTGTCGCAAGCTGGCAGTTCGCAAGCCAGGGCCTGAGCTCGCTGCTCGGCGCCGGCTTCGGCGCCCTGTTGACCTCGACGCTGAGCGAGGCCGCGCTGCAGAGCTGGGGCTGGCGCATCCCGTTCCTGTTCGGCGCGCTGATCGGCCCGATCGGCCTCTATATCCGCAACCGCATCGACGATGCGACGGCGCCGCCTGCCGCCAGGCACGATACCCCGGTCCGCAATGTTCTGAGGACGCAGAAATTGCGCGTGCTGCTCGGGGTCGGTGCGATCGCGATCGCCACCGCCGTCAACTACCTGATCATCTACATGCCGACCTACGTGGTCAAAGCGCTGAACCTGTCGCCGACCATCGGCTACCTCGCGGCCTTCGCCGCTTCGATGGCGGGCATCACGCTCAATCCGCTCGCAGGCTGGATCTCAGATCGAGTGGGACGCACGACATACTTGATCATCATGGGCATGGTCCTGCTGTTTACCGTCTTCCCGATGTTCCTGCTGCTCGCGAGCAAGCCGAGCGGCACCGTCATCGTGGTCGCGGTGCTGCTCCTGGGTTCGCTGAAGGCGCTCTATCTCGGCGCAGTGGCAGCGCTGATGTCGGAGCTGTTTCCGGCTTCGACGCGCGCGACGGGCCTCGGGCTGAGCTACAATGTCGGCGTCACGGCATTTGGCGGCTCGGCGCCGGCGATCGTGACCTGGCTCGGTACGTTTGCCGCCATCGGCGATCTCGCGCCGGGCTATTTTCTCACGGCGGTGTGCCTCTTCAGCCTCTGGGCGCTGATCACCGCCCGCCTCACCTCGGCGGACAAGACCTTCACCTCGGGCCCAACTAAAGTGTAGCCTCAAACCCGCCTATGGCCGAAATTACCAGAGCATCCGCATCACCCAAGCAAGGAGTACACGCATGAACCGCAAGATTCTGTTCGGCCTCGCGCTCGCTGCCGCGTTCGGCGCGAGCCAGGTGCGGGCCGACGAGCTGACGGGCACGTTGAAGAACATCAAGGAGACCGGCACGATCACCCTCGGTTTTCGCGACTCCTCGATTCCATTCTCCTATCTCGACGACAACCAGAAGCCAGTCGGCTTCGCCATGGATATCTGCTACAGGATCGTCGACGCCGTGAAGAAGGAGCTGAAGCTCGAAACGCTCGAGGTCAAGCTCAACCCCGTCACCTCGGCGACGCGTATTCCGCTGATGGCCAATGGCACGATCGACCTCGAATGCGGCTCGACCACCAACAATGCCGAGCGGCAGAAGCAGGTCTGGTTCACCAACACCCACTTCCTCACCGCCAGCCGCTACGTGTCGAAGAAATCGAGCAACATCAATTCGATCGACGACCTGAAGGGCAAGACCGTGGTCTCAACGGCCGGCACCACCAACATCAAGCAGCTCACCGAGGCCAATGTCGCGCGCAGTCTCGGCGTCACCATTGTGGCTGCCAAGGATCATGCCGAAGCCTTCCTGATGGTCGAAACCGATCGCGCGGCGGCGTTCGTAATGGACGACATTCTGCTCGCGAGCCTTGTCGCGGGCTCCAAGTCGCCATCCGACTACGTCATCTCGACGGACGCGTTCTCCAAGCCCGAACCCTACGGCATCATGGTGCGCAAGGACGATGCGCCTTTCAAGAAGGTGGTCGATGCGGCAACCGCGGCACTCTATACGTCCGGCGAAGGCCAGAAGCTCTATGACAAGTGGTTCATGGCGAAGATCCCGCCGAAGGGCTTGAACCTCAACACGCCGATCTCGCCGGAGCTGAAGGCCGAATTCGCCAAGCCGTCGGATTCGCCGGACCCGGCTTCGTACAAGCCGTAGGATCAGCCGCGCGCCGCTCCCGCACTGGCCCGGTCATTGCATGGCGGAGCAGACAGGTTCACCTCTCTCGCGTGCGGGAGAGGATCGGATTGCGAAGCACTCGGGGCATGGGGGATCTCGGCGAGCGCGCTATGCGCAAGCCTCCACCATCTCCCCGGTCTGAACACACGCGCGCGCGGGGGGAGCGCGGGAGCGCCAAGCGCACGACTGATGTTCCATCTTGTCTCATCCGCTTCGGTTGAGACGTTTGCGGAAGGGGACCCGTGAACTACCACTGGAATTGGGGTATTTTCCTCGAGCCGAACCCGATGGGGACGGGCACCTATCTCGACCTGTTGCTGTCGGGCCTGGCGCTGACCGTCAAGACCGGCTTGCTTGCCTGGATCATCGCGCTGATATCGGGCTCGATCGTCGGCGTGTTGCGCACGCTGCCTTCGAGGACGGCGTCGTGGTTCGGATTCGCCTATGTCGAATTCTTCCGCAACATGCCGTTGCTGGTACAGTTGTTCCTGTGGTTCTTCGTGCTGCCGGAGCTGTTGCCGAGAGGCGCGGGCCTGTGGCTGAAGCAACTGCCGAACGCGCCGTTCTGGACGGCCGCGGTCGGCATCGGCCTCTTCATGTCGGCGCGCGTCGCCGTGCAGTTGCAGGCGGGCATCGGTTCATTGCCGCGTGGGCAAAGGCAGGCGGCCACCGCCCTCGGTCTCACCACGCTGCAGACCTATCGCTACGTGCTCCTGCCGATGGCGTTCCGCATCATCCTGCCGCCCTTGACCTCGGAGTTCATCAACACGCTGAAGAACACGTCGGTGGCGATCACCATCGGCCTGCTCGAGCTCACCGGCGAGGCGCGCTCGATGGAGGAGTTCTCGTTCCAGGTGTTCGAAGCCTTCACCGCCGCAACCGTCCTCTATCTCCTGATCAACCTCGTCATCGTCATCGCGATGCGCCTGCTCGAGCGGGCGGTCGCGATCCCCGGCTATATCACGGGAAGATAGCGATGCTCGGCAGT
>JAFAUV010000450.1 GCA_019243075.1 Bradyrhizobium sp. | reverse complement strand
TTCATGTCGGGTTCCGTCCGACCAGGGCCCCTGTCACATCAGAGTGCACGCGAGCGACCGACAATCGGTGCCTACGCTTGGGGAAGGGCCAAACCGGCAACACTCCAAGGTGCACAAATCCACGGTTCCCGAACCGACTGAGGTGGTGACAAATCGGCGGGGCCCGCGGAGCGCCGTTGCCTTGGCGCGGACGCTCCGGCTAGGCTAATATGCGACGGGGGAATGGTGGCTTGGCCAGCGGAGGCAAGGTCCGCGCGCGAGCGACAGAATCTGGGAACATCGACATGCGTGTTGCGGCAGGAATCTTCGTTGCGGTTGCGCTTTGTGCGCCCACTCTCGCCTGGTCGCAGACGGCGGCCCCGCCGCCTCAGGCTGCGCCGGCGCCTGCGGCCGCTGCCCAGCCACCGCAGCCGTCGCGGGCCGCCTGCAACAATGCGAACGCGCTCGGCGTCGGCCGCACGGTCGAGATCGACACCACCGGCGGCCCCGGCTTCGGCTTCGAGCATTTCAAGGAACTGGACTTCCTCAAGGACCACGAGGTGGTGCTCACCTTCGACGACGGTCCGTGGACGGAGAACACGCCGGCGGTCCTCAAGGCACTGGCCGATGAATGCACGACCGGCATCTTCTTCGAGATCGGCAAGCACGCGACCTACTACCCCGAGATCGCCAAGCAGGTTTATGCCGCCGGCCACACCATCGGCACCCATACCTGGTCGCATCCCGACCTCACCAGCAAGAAGCTGAACGACGACCAGCGCAAGGACGAGATCGAAAAGGGCATCAGCGCGGTAAAATGGGCGCTGGGCGGCATTGCGCCGGCGCCGTTCTTCCGTTTCCCGGATCTGCGCCACCCGCCGGAGATGATCACCTATCTCGGCACCCGCAATATCGCGATCTTCTCCTGCGATCTCGATTCCTTCGACTTCAAGGCGCGCAACGCCAAGCAGGTCGAGGACGTGATCTTCAAGAAGCTTGCCAAGCAGGGCAAGGGCATCATCCTGATGCACGACTTCCACAAGCATACCGCGGAAGCACTGCCCTCGATCCTGCATCGCCTCAAGAGCGAAGGATACAAGGTCGTCGCGATGCGCGCGAAGGCGCCGGTGGTGTCGCTGCCCCAGTACGACGAGGCCATCCTGAAGGAGGACAAGCTTCAGACCGTGAGCCAGCGTCCGGTGTCGAGCGTCGTCACCGACGTGACGCAATAGGCCCCGCGCGGCCCGGCGACGCGCGTGGCGGCATTCCGCATCGAGGGCTATGTCATTGTTTCCGCCGACGGCATGTTGGCGAATGCCGCGCATGTGATGCCGGACGAATTGAAGTTCGAGGGCGACAAGCGGTTCTTCACCGCCGCCCTCGATCGCGCCGACCTCATCGTCCACGGCCGGCATTCGGGCGAAGGCCAGCCCAACTCGCCACAGCGCAAGCGCCTCATCCTGACCCGTCGGATTGCTGCATTGGCCGCCGATCCTTCCAATCCGAAGGCGACGCTGTGGAATCCGTCCGGAGCGCCCTTCGAGGCGGCGGCCGACCGCGCCGGCGTGCGTAGCGGCAGGATCGCGATCATCGGCGGCCCGGCCGTGTTCGGCCTTTTCATGGACCGCTACGACACGTTCTGGCTGTCGCTCGCGCCCCGCGTGAAAATACCGGGGGGCGAAGGCTGTTTCCCCGGCGTGCCCGAACATACGCCCCAGCAAATTCTCGCCGCCCACGGCCTGAACGCCGGCGAGACCCAGGTGCTGGATGCAGTCGCCGAGGTGAGCGTCACACCCTGGCGACGATCGGCTTAGCTGGAGCAGGCTAAAGCATGATCCGGAAAAGTGTGCAGCGGTTTTCCGAAAAGATCATGCTCAAACAAAAAGATAGAGGGGGATGACGATTCGAAGAAACGTCATCCCGCTCTAGACGTCTCCGTAAGCGGGTTCGGCGATCCGCGGTCCCCTGCCATAGCCGGCGAGCATGAACAGCGCGCCGATCAGCGACAGGTTCTTCAGCGCATCCACCAGCGTCTTGCCGTTGTCCGGCGGCGTCTGGTTCCAGAAATCGTGGAAGTAGTATGTCACCAGCACGACGTAGATGATCAGCAGGATCGAAAACAACCGCACGCCGAAATTCAGCGCAATCATCAGCCCGGCGATGATCTCGAACGCCCCCGACAAGATCGCCAGCACCTGCGGCAGCGGCATTCCCGTGGCCGTTTCCAACTGCGCGGTGTAGGGAGCGATCAAGGCGGGAATGACGACCTTGGTGGCGACCGCATCGGCGGTTGCCTGAATGGCCAACAGCTTTGTCGCCCCCGAATAGATGAAAAGCACGGCGAACAGAACTCGCCCGAAGATTATGAATGCTGGCATCGCAGGCCTCACCGAAAGCTCAAGGGCGATAGTTGCAGTTCGAGTCGGATTATGGATGTTCCGCCCGGGCTTTTCAAACGCTCAAATCACGACGTCCCCACGACGAATGGAAAGCGCGGCCCTCGCCTGCTCAGGTGAACAGGTTCGGCTGCTGGCGGCCCGCACGCTCCTGGGCTTCGACCGCGGCGACCGCCGTCATGTTCAGCACGCCGCGCGCGGTGACCGAGGGGGTGAGGATGTGGGCCGGACGCGATGGGCCGATCAGAATCGGTCCGACCGGCACGGCATCCGTCAGCACCTTGACCATCTGGTAGGCGATGTTGGCGGCATCGAGATTCGGCATGATCATGATGTTGGCCACCCCTTCGAGCTCCGAGCCCGGCAGGATCAGCTTTCGGGTTGCTTCCGACAAGGCGGTGTCGCCCTGCATCTCGCCATCGGCTTCCAGCTGGGGGTGATGCGATTTCAACAGCGCCGTGGCCCGCCGCATCTTGCGCGAGGATTCGGTGTCGTAGCTGCCGAAATCGGAGTGTGACAGAAACGCGATCTTCGGCTTCAGATTGAAGCGCTGCACATGCTTGGCGGCCAGCGCCGCCACTTCGCACAGCTCGTCCGCGCTCGGATTCGGCCTCACCTCGGTGTCGGCGATGAAATAGGCGCCCTTGGTGGTGATCATCAGCGCCAGCGCCGCGAAATCGCTGACCGCCGGCGAATGTCCGATGATGTCGCGCACGTGGCGCAGATGGCTCATATAGCGGCCTTCGACGCCGCAGATCATGGCATCCGCCTCCCCCCGCATCACGGCAAGGGCGGCAATCACCGTGTTGTTGGTGCGCACCACGGTTCGCGCGGCATCCGGCGTCACGCCGCGGCGGCCGGCCACGTCGATATAGGACTGCACATAGGAGCGGTAACGCGGATCGTCCTCGGGATTGACGAGGTCGAAATCCCGGCCCGGCCGAATGGAAAGGCCGAATCGCTTGATCCTGCTTTCCACGACCGAGGGACGCCCGACCAGGATCGGCTTGGCGAGCTTCTCCTCCAGCACCTGCTGGGTCGCCCGCAGCACGCGCTCGTCCTCGCCCTCGGCATAGATCACGCGCACCGGCTGGGACTTAGCCTTGGCAAAGACCGGCTTCATGACGAGGCCCGAGCGGAACGCGAAGCGCTCCAGCCCGGCGGTGTATTCGTCAAAGTTCCTGATCGGCCGCGTCGCCACGCCCGATTCCATCGCAGCCTTGGCGACGGCCGGCGCGATGCGTTGAATAAGCCTGGGATCAAACGGGCTCGGGATCAGCGAGCCCGGTCCAAAACCCTGCGCCTCGCCGGTATCGACGCCGCGCATCACCACGTCCGAGGGCGGATCGCGCGCCAGTTGGGCGATGGCGTCGACCGCGGCGTGCTTCATTTCCTCGTTGATGGCGGTGGCGCCGACATCGAGCGCGCCGCGGAAGATGAAGGGAAAGCACAGGACATTGTTGACCTGGTTCGCAAAATCGGAGCGGCCGGTGCAGATCATGGCATCGGGCCGCGCCGCGCGCGCCTCGTCCGGCATGATCTCGGGGTCCGGATTGGCGAGCGCCATCACCAGCGGCTTGTCCGCCATCTGCCTGACCATGTCCGGGGTGAGGACACGCGGCGCGGAAAGCCCGAGGAAGATATCGGCGCCGCCGATGACCTCGGCGAGCCTGCGCTTGTCGGACTTCTGCGCGTAGGCGCCCTTCCAGCGGTCCATCAGCTTCTCGCGGCCTTCATAGACCAGGCCTTCGATGTCGCAGACCCAGATGTTCTCGCGCCTGGCGCCGAGCGAGACCAAGAGGTTCAGGCAGGCGATCGCCGCAGCTCCCGCGCCGGAGCAGACGATCTTCACGTTGGCGAGCTTCTTGCCGTTCAAGAGCAGGCCATTGGTGATGGCGGCGCCGACGATGATGGCGGTGCCGTGCTGGTCGTCATGGAATACCGGGATCTTCATGCGCTCCTTCAGGCGCGTTTCGATCTCGAAGCATTCCGGGCCCTTGATGTCCTCGAGATTGATGCCGCCGAAGGTCGGCTCCAGCGCGGCCACCGTCTCGACCACGCGGTCGATGGTGTCGGCGGCGATCTCGATGTCGAACACATCGATGCCGGCAAATTTCTTGAACAGCACCGCCTTGCCTTCCATCACGGGCTTGCTGGCAAGCGGCCCGATATTGCCGAGCCCCAAGACCGCGGTGCCGTTGGAGACGACGGCGACCAGGTTGGCGCGCGCAGTGAGGGAAGCCGCCTCGGGCGGATTTTGCGCGATCTCGGTGCAGGCCGCCGCGACGCCGGGGGAATAGGCCAGCGCCAGGTCGCGCTGGTTGGCGAGCGGCTTGGTTGCCTGGATTTCGAGTTTTCCGGGACGCGGCAGCCGGTGATAGGCCAGCGCCGCCTGATGCAGGTCTTCGGAATAGGACATTCACTCCCCCCGGAAAACGCGTCAGACCCGATCGGGTCAGGTCATGATCGCAAGTTTTGCGGCAAATTGGTCCGGATGTGAAGCATGCTCGAGCACTCCCGCGCAACCTCTGAGCCGTCTCAAATTAACAGCCCCGAACCCGGTCGTGATCGGGGCTCGCCCTCACATCCCCTACCCGATATTCCCGACACATCTCCACGATCCCGCGAGGCGTTCGCGTCCGGGTGCTGTGGATAGCTTGGCCCTCGGGAATGACAGGGCGCAGGGAAAGCCGGGTGATGGCCTCACCCATGGCCCGCCTGCAAACAAAAAAAGCGGGCGGCAGTGACCACGGGTTAAGCCGGATCAACCCGACATTCCCTGCGCGATGGTGGTACGGGTTATACGCGCCCTCCCCGGAGTCCGGCTTGATAGCCTCCGTCACTTGCAGAATCGCCTGCAAGCTTGATCCCAGCGTCGGGAGATCAGGACCACGCGACTTCGCCGTCCGCATCTGCCACGCTCGTCCGACATGGCATCCGCGTCCATCGCATCCCCGCCCCACGGTTCGTGACGATCGGCCGAAACGTCCCTCTTCACCGA
>JAFAUV010000252.1 GCA_019243075.1 Bradyrhizobium sp. | reverse complement strand
CCCGTGATCAAGATCAATCCGCATGAAGCAGGGCTCACCATTGCCGGCGGCCGGCTCACCGGCTCGGACAATATCTACTGGCGCATCGCGCAGTTCCTGATGCCGTTGCACTCCTACGCCCCGAGCGCGATGCCGGGCGAGAACATCTTTGGCCAGAGCTTCGTGCCGGTCACCGACACCAATTGCTGGATCTACACCTATGCCTGGAATCCGGAGCGGCCGCTCACCGACGCCGAGCGCGAGGGCTATGACAAGGGCAATGGCGTCATCGCCGAAGTCGACGACAACTACGTGCCGCTGCGCCATAAGGGCAACAACTATCTGATCGACCGCAAGCTGCAGAAGACGAAGAGCTACACCGGCATCAAGGGCGTGTCCGAGCAGGATGCCGCCGTGCAGGACAGCCAGGGGCCGATCGCCGATCGTAGCCGCGAGCATCTCGGCCCGACCGATCTCGGCATCATGCATTTCCGCAAACTGATGCTGGACACGGCGCGCGCGCTGCAACAGGGCACCGCACCCGCACACCTCAATCATCAGCACCGCTATGCCGTGCGCTCCGGCGCCTGCGTCACCAACAAGGCCAAGGATCTCCCGGCCGTGATGGTCGAGCGCTTCGGCCACGAGGCGGGCTTTGTCGGACGGCCGCGGATCGCGGCGGCGGAGTAGCTTGTTGTCCCTCCGCGGCACATTCGGCAGGTCAGGCAGCCGCGTGATCATCGCCGCCGTGGTCGCCGAGTTGATGTTGCCGATCGGAGCGAGCCACGCCGACTTGTTGGCGGACCTGTTCAAGGGCTCCGCAAAGGCGAGCCATCCGCCGAAATCCGCAGCTACGTCGAAGCATGCGGCTCGCTCGAAGCACGCCGGTTCTCCGGCGCCGAAATCGGACGTCGGCGAGAGGACGCACGCCGCAAGGCCTGCAGAGACCACCTGCGACCCGGCAAAATTCCGCCTGATCGTGGATGTCGGTCACACCGCCCAATCCGATGGCGCGATGAGCGCCCGCAACGTTCCCGAATTCCAGTTCAACCTGCATCTGGCAGAGCGCCTTGTCGCGAAGCTGAAGGCGGAAGGCTTTGCTGCGACGAGATTGCTCGTCACCGAGGGCAAGGCGAGGCCGAGCCTTGTTGCGCGTGTCGCATCCGCCAACAATTGGCACGCCGACCTGTTCCTGTCGATCCATCATGATTCCGTGCCGGACAAGCTGATGGAGGATTGGGAGTTCGAAGGCAAGAAAAGCCATTTCAGCGACCGCTTCTCCGGCTACGGGTTGTTCGTCTCCAGGGAGAACCCGGATTTCGAGAGCAGCCTGCGTTTCGCCAGGCTGATCGGCACGCAGATGCGGGCGCACGCCATCAAATTCGCCGACCAATATACGCTGCCGATCATGGGAAAATACCGGCATGACCTGCTCGATGGGGAGGCCGGCATCTATCGCTACGATCATCTCATCGTGCTGATGAGGACGCGCATGCCGGCCGTGCTGCTGGAAGCCGGCTCGATCATCAATCGCGACGAGGAATTGCAGATGGCGTCAGCCGAGCGGCAGGACATGACCGTCAATGCGGTCACGATGGCGCTGAAGCAGTTTTGCGGCCTGCCACTGGAGCCGCCGCAGGCCACGGCCGATCGCAAATGATGTCCAGCTCCCACCAATTCTTCTGTCTAAAATATTTGCATCGCTGCCCATTTTATGGCGTCCGCTCATCCAATTTTTAGTGCGTCCACAGACAAGCCGGCCCAATCGCCGGAAATTACGCTTCTCCCTCGAGATCGGAGCATGGCGGGGCCATGACAAAGTCGAAGGAGAACACAGATGCGGAAGCGGTCGTTCATCGAAGCATTCATGCGGCGCCTCGCGGCCGCCGGCCCGTGGGGCGCCGTGCTCGGCACCATCGTCATCGCCGGAATCTGCGCGCCGGCCGCCGCCAGGGCAGCCCCCTCGGGGTGCGCGGCGCTGGCCGAGAAATATCCGGACTGGAAGGGCAAGACGCTGGTCAATGCGGTCAATCCGCATACGCCGGGCTACGAGGCGATCGATCCGAAGGATCCGAGCAAATATGTCGGCTTCGACATCGATCTCGGCGAAGAGATCGGCGAATGCCTCGGCTTCAAGGTGACCTACAAGGCCGTCACCTTCGCGGCGTTGTTGACGACGCTGGCGAGCGGCCAGGCCGATATCGTGATCTCCGACATCTACGCGACCGAGGAGCGTGCCAAGGCGGCCGACTTCATCACCTATTCCAAGGTGTTCGACGGCGTGCTGGTGGCCAAGGGCAACCCGAAGAAGATCGACGGCATCAACATGTCGATGTGCGGGGCGGCGGCCGCGGAAAACACCGGCTTTGTCGAAGTGCCGCTGGTGCAGGAGCTGATGCCCAAGTGCAAGCAGGCCGGCAAGCCGGAGCCGACCCTGCAGCTCTATGACAACAACGCCAACTGCATCCAGGCGATCCTGGCCGGCCGCGCCGACACCTATGTCAACGACGTCAACACCGTCGACAATGCGGTAAAGGCCAATCCGGACCAGCTCGAAAAGGCCATCGCGGTCACCATTCCCTATTCGGTCGGCATCGCCGTGCCGAAGGACAAGCCGAAATTCCGTGAGGCCGTGATGGCGGCCCTGACGGAGATCTACAAGTCGGGCGACCAGCTCGCGCTGCTCAAGAAGTGGGAGCTCGATCCCAACAACCTCAAGGAACCGGGGCTGCTCACGGTCAAGTAATGGCGCTGTTCCTCCATTATCTCAGCCTGCCCTATCTGCTCGAGGGGATCGAGGTCACGCTGCAGGTGACCGCCCTCGGGCTGATCGGCGGGCTCATGATGGGAGTGATCCTGGCGTCGATGCAGCTCAGCCGTTTTGCCGTCCTCGCGGGCTTCGCCCGCGGTTACAGCGTGATCTTTCGCGGCACGCCGCTGATCCTGCAGATGGTGTTCGTCTACGATGCGCTGCCGCATATCGGCATCAAGTTGCCGGCCGTTCTCGCGGCCGGCGTGGCGCTCGCCGCCAACGAGGCGCCTTTCATTTCGGAGATTCTGCGCGCCGGCGTGCTGGGCGTCGACCGCGGGCAGGTACTGGCCGGCCAGGCGCTCGGCATGACGCCGGGCGTGTTGATGAGCCGCGTTATCGCGCCGCAGGCGATCCGCACGATGATTCCCGCGTTCGGCGCCGAGGCGGTCAGCGCGTTGAAGAACTCCTCGCTCGCTTCCGTCATCGCGGTCCAGGAGCTGACGCTGCGCTCGACGCAGCTCGCCTCCTCCACCTTCGATTTCTTCTCGATCTTCTTCGCTTCCGGCCTGATCTATCTCGGCCTGACCGGCGCCATCGCCGTCATCCAGCTCGTGGTCGAGGCCTGGCTCGATCTTGATCGCGCCAGCTCGCAAAAACGGCTGATGCGGTTGTTGCCGTGGCATCGCTTTCAGCCGCAGGACGAGCCGCTCGAAGCCGCCGAGGACAGGTTCGATGATGCCGGCGTCGCCGAGCTGCCGCCGCCCAGGCCCAAGCTCGATCTGATCGATCACGCAAGGCGCGCGGAGATGCTCCGGCGCAACAATGTCGCCGTCGGCGTCGAGGGTCTGCGCAAGCGCTATGACAAGCACGTCGTGCTCGACGGCGTCGAGATGACGGTGCGGATCGGCGAGGTGGTGGCGCTGCTCGGCCCCTCCGGTTCCGGCAAGAGCACGCTGCTGCGCTGCATCAACCATATCGAGGGCTGGGAGGCCGGCTCGATCAGGGTCGGTGGCCGGCGCCTCGGCTTCGGCGATGCCGGCAAGAAGCTGTCGCCGCGGGAGCTCGCCAATGAACGCGCCGAGGTCGGCGTCGGCATGGTGTTCCAGCAGTTCAACCTGTTCGGCCATCTCACGGCAAAGGAGAATATCGCGGGGCCCCTGCGCTGGGTGCACGGCTGGAGCCGCAGCGATGCCGATCGGCGCGCCTTCGGTCTGCTCGAACGCGTCGGGCTAAGCCGGCGCGCCGATGCGCTGCCGCGGCATCTCTCCGGCGGCCAGCAGCAACGCGTCGCCATCGCCCGGGCGATCGCGCCCAACCCGAGCGTGCTGCTCCTGGATGAGCCGACTTCCGCGCTCGACCCCGAGCTCGTCAACGAAGTGCTCGAGGTGATCCGCCGGCTCGCCATCGAGGATGGCCTCACCATGATCATCTCGACACATCAATTACGCTTTGCCGAGGAGGTCGCCGACCGCGTCGTGCTCTTGTCCGGCGGCACCATCGTCGAGGAGGGGCCGGCGCGGGAGGTGCTGGCCAGGCCGAAGACGACGGTGGCGCAGCGTTTCCTCAGCGCCATGGCGGAGGAATAGAAGTTGAGCGCCGCCTTGGCCGTCTGTCGCAGCTTTCTCGTCTCACTGCACCCTTGAGGCCGCCCGCATGATCCATCACCTGCTTCCAGTTTCGCCGAAAAACATTCACTGGGGCTATTTCAGCAAGAAGGTGGCGCCCGCGCTGAGCGTCAAATCCGGCGACCGTGCCACGATCGAAACCCTGACCCACCATGCCAATGATGACTATGAGCGGATGATCGCCGACGACCCCGGGGCGGAAGCGATTTTCCATTGGACCAGGGAGCAGAAGATGATGGCGCGGCGCGGCTCCGGTCCGACCGAGGGCCCGTTCATCCGCGGCGCGGGCGAGGGCGTCGGCGTGCATCTGTTGACCGGCCCGGTGGCGGTCGAAAATGCCGAGCCCGGTGATATCCTGGAAGTGCGCATCCTGGACATCAGGCCGCGGCCGGCCTGCAAGGCCTGCTACGCCGGCCGATGTTTCGGCTCCAACGTCGCGGCCAATTGGGGCTTTCAGTATCACGACCTGATCGAGGAGCCGAAGCCGCGCGAGGTCGTAACCATCTTCGAGCTCGACACCTCGGGCGAGCCGTCTGCGAAAGCGGTCTACAACTATGTCTGGACGCCGCAGACCGATCCGGACGGCATCGTGCATGCGACCATCGACTATCCCGGCGTGCGCGTCGATCACGCCAGCATCCGCAAGCGGGAAAATATCCTCAAGCAGGTCACCGTGCCGGCGCGGCTGCATTTCGGCACCATGGGGCTTGCGCCGTCGGAGCAGGACTTCGTCAGCTCGATCCCGCCGAGCTATACCGGCGGCAACATCGACGACTGGCGCATCGGCAAGGGGGCGCGGATGTATTATCCCGTCGCGGTGCCGGGGGCGTTCTTCTCGGTCGGTGATCCCCATGCGGCGCAAGGCGACAGCGAGCTCGGCGGCACCGCGATCGAGACCTCGCTCACCGGGGATTTCGAATTCATCCTGCACAAGAACAACGAGCTCGCGGGGACGGTGCTGGAAGGGCTCGCGCATCCAATGCTGGAGAACGAGCAGGCCTGGTCCGTCTACGGCTTCACCTATCCGAACTATCTCGCGGAGCTCGGCGCCAATGCACAGACCGAGATTGCCAGCCGTTCCAGCCTCGACCGCGCCATGCGCGACGCGTTCCGCAAGCTGCGCCGGTTCCTGATGACGGTGCACAGATTGAGCGAGGACGAGGCGATCTCGCTGATGTCGGTCGGCGCCGATTTCGGCGTGACCCAGGTGGTCGACGCCAATTGGGGCGTGCACGGCACGATCCGGAAAGACCTGTTCAGATGCGATTAAAGGACTGATTCAACGCTCCAATTCGCTGGTTTGAATTGTCAGGCGGCACCCCCACCGGGGGTCGGCAGCGATGGTGCCGCTGGCACGGAGGTTGCTTCGACGACGCCACTGCGAGGGTTGTGGCGCATGAGCTTCCGTCCGTTCACAAGCGAATCCTATGCCGAGCAGGACCGGCCCGAGGCGTGGCGTGACGTGCTCAATACCGTCGGCCTGCAGCCGCTGTCGGCGCCGACCTTCTATGCCGGACATGCCACCGCCTCGCGCCGCGGCAGCAAAGGCATCACCCTGGTCAAGCTCGCCGCCGGCGCGCAGGGCCTCGCGCCCTTTGCTCGTGGCGGCGACGATGCCCTGCCGATCGCGCTGCTGCCGGTCGAGGACGGCGTGGTGTTGCGCAGTGGCGGCCATCAGATCGTACCGGTCGGGCATCTCCTGATGTTGCCGCCGCATGGCGACTGGACCCTGCTGTTCCAGCGCGACCTGCGTGCGATCGCCCTCTATGTGACGACGGATGCGTTTCACGGCCGCAAGACCGGCGGGGTCGGATGGATCGGGCCGCGCGCCGTGGCGCCACAGGGTTTTGCTGGCGTGTTCGCCCGCGCGCTGGGTTCGGCGGCGCAGGCGCTGGACGCGCTGTCCGATGCGGAATGGGAGGTGGTCGCGCAGGGTCTGGCCGATCTTCTTTTTGCCTTCGCCGGGCAAGTCTTCGCGCCGGTTTCCGATGCTGGCGGCAGCGCGAGCAAGACCGCCACCATGAGCCGCATCTGCCAGATGATCGAGCGCCAGCTCGACGATGGCGAACTCGCGCCGACGCGGCTTGCGCAAAGCGCCGGGATTTCGGAACGCTATCTGCAAAAGCTGTTCGAGGGTGTGGGCGACAATTTCACCCACTACGTCCGTGAGCGGCGGCTGCAGCGCGCCTGGTCCGATCTCGCTAGTCCAGCCGAGGCCCATCACACGATCTCGGAAATCGCCTATCGTTACGGTTTCGCCGATTCCGCGCATTTCAGTCGCAGCTTTCGCGCCCGCTTCGGGCTTTCGCCGCGCGAATTCCGCCAGCAGGAAGCGGTGCGCGTTGCAGCCTCGATCATGACCGCCGGCCAGCGCGGCTGGCCGCAGGATGCACTGGCACAACCGCGTCACCAGCGCGCGGTGATGGCGGCGAACGAAACTGCCGCTGCGCCTGCGGTCAGCGAACGGGAAGACGGCGCCACCGGTCCGGTCCATCATCATCTCTCGATCAAGGCGGAATGCGTGCATTGGGGCTTCTTCAGCCGCTCGCTGCAGCCACAGGCGGAGATCCGTTCCGGCGACACCATCACCATCGAGACGTTGACCCAACATGCCTCCGACGATGGCGAGCGCATGATCGCCGGCGATGGCGCAGCCGAGGAGATTTTCCGCTGGACGTGCGACACCAAGACGGTCGATCGCCGCGGCGCCGGGCCGATGGACGCCTCGGTGTTCGGCCGCGGCGCGGGCGAGGGATTTGGCGTCCACATCTGCACCGGTCCGGTTGCGATCCGCGAGGCGCAGCCCGGCGACGTGCTGGAGTTGAGGGTCCTCGACATCGTGCCGCGTCCGAGCCGGAATCCCGCATTCGCAGGCCGCGTGTTCGGCAGCAGCGTCGCGGCCTGGTGGGGCTATCATTACGGCGAGTTTCTCGCCGAGCCGAAGCCGCGCGAGGTGGTCACGATCTACGAGATATTCGACCATGCGGATTCGCCGCATGCCCGCGCGGCCTATTCCTATCGCTGGGAGCCGCAGACCGATCCGTTCGGCGTGATTCACCGCACCTATGATTATCCCGGCGTTCCGGTGCCGCCGGGCAGCGTCAAGCGGCGGCATGACGTGCTCGACGGCGTCCGCATTCCCTTGCGTCCGCATTTCGGCGTGATTGCGTTGGCGCCGCGCGAGGCGGATTTCGTCGATTCCGTGCCGCCCTCCTATTTCGGCGGCAATCTCGACAATTGGCGGCTCGGCAAGGGTTCGACCGTCTATCTGCCGGTGTCGGTGCCGGGCGCGCTACTCTCGGTCGGCGATCCCCACGCCGCGCAAGGCGACGGCGAGATCAGCGGTACGGCCATCGAATGTTCGATGACCGGCACCTTCCAGGCCATCCTGCACAAGCGCGGGCAGCTCGCCGGCCGGCCG
>JAFAUV010000323.1 GCA_019243075.1 Bradyrhizobium sp. | reverse complement strand
CGACAATGATCAGCTGACCCAGGAGGCGATCCATGCGGTCGAGAACAACGGCATCGTGTTCCTCGACGAGATCGACAAGATCTGCGTGCGCGACGGCCGCGTCGGCGGCGATGTATCCCGCGAGGGCGTACAGCGCGATCTGCTGCCGCTGATCGAGGGCACCACGGTCTCGACCAAGCACGGCGCGGTCAAGACCGACCACATCCTCTTCATCGCTTCGGGCGCATTCCACATCGCAAAACCTTCCGATCTGTTGCCGGAATTGCAGGGCCGCCTGCCCATCCGGGTCGAACTGCAGGCCCTGACCCGCGACGACATGCGCCGGATCCTGACCGAGCCCGAGGCCTCGCTGATCAAGCAATATGTGGCGCTGATGCAGACCGAAGGCGTCAATCTCGACATCACCGACAGCGCCATTGACGCGCTCGCCGACGTCGCGGTCGCCGTCAATTCGGCGGTGGAAAATATCGGCGCGCGGCGGCTGCAGACGGTAATGGAGCGCGTGCTGGACGAGATCTCCTTCACCGCGCCCGACCGCAACGGGGAAACCGTCCAGGTCGATGCCGACTACGTGAAGAAGCATGTCGGCGACCTCGCCAAGAATGCCGATCTCAGCCGGTTCATCTTGTAACGACCGATTGCGGCCCCGCAATGCGGCTACGCCGAGCTTTCCTCGGGCTTGACGTCCGGGGACCTTGAGGTGTCGCGGCTTGAGGCCCTGGGCCTTGAGGTCCTGGGCCGGAAGCTCGAGAAGGCCTGGGACCCCGTCGGCGTCCTCCGTCGAGGCGCTGGCGGCCGCAACCCGAGCCCAATATACATCGGTAGTTATGGGTCCCGGAGCTGCGCTTGCTTGTCTGGGACGGCACCGAGAGCAGTGGATGAACCCGGGCTGGCAAAACCCCTGGCGCGTGATGCTGGCCGTCAACGGCGCCGTCTTGATCGGAGTTTTCTGGCACAAAATCCTGCTGCGCCCGTTCGTCCCCTATATCCACCTCCTGGTCGACTACCATTTCGGCTTCATCAAACGCGCCTTGATCGGCGCCGCGGTGTCGCTGTTCACGGACAAGGTGCCTGTGTGGCTGGTATTCGCGCTTGCCGGCGCCGTCTGGTTGCTCACGCTTGGCCTGTTCATCCGGCTATTTCAGCGAACTTTCGGCTTCCACGAGAAAAATCTGCCGCTGCTTTTGTTCATGGCAGGCTCGCCATTCTTCTTCAAAAATTTCATGCACACGCTTGGCCATTTCGACATCTATGGCTGCCTGCTCGCGATCGTCCTGCTGCTGGTGCCCGCGCGATCGATTCGATTCGTGGTGCTCGCGGCGGCCTTCTCGATCATTCTCATCCTGATCCACCACATCCATCTCCTGATGTATGTGCCGACCATCGTCGTGATCGTGGTGCTCAGGCATTACCTGGTCATCGGCAGCCACCGCTCGAATGTCGCCATTGGTGTTGCCGCGACCCTTGCGCTCGGGGCGCTCTTCGTCGCGGCGCAATTCTGGGGAACCATGCCGATCCCAGAGGCGGAGTTCGTCGCCTATCTGAAAAGCCGGATGGCCGATCCGTCGCGGACCGAGCTGTTGAGCTTCTCCTACATCTGGTACCAGCCGCTCTCGAAGGAGATTTCGGACACCTGGGCCCGCATGCCCTCGAACATCCTGGGTGTGCCGGTGTTTGGGCTGTTGATCTGGCTGCACGCGCCGCTGTGGCGCTATTTCACCGAGACGATCCGTGCGTTGCGTGAGGACGGGCACCGCCATCTGGTGGTCGCCGGACTGATCGGCGTCAGCCTCGGCTACCTCATCATGTTCGCCATCGTGTTCGACTACTCCCGCTGGGTTTCGAACTGGGCCGTTTGCATGTTCCTGATCCTGCATGCGGTGAAAACGCTGCCGGCCGCGCGCGAAGTTGTGCCCATTCCATCCGATGACCGCAAGACTACGATTTTCAGCGCGATCCTCACGCTGATCCCCCGCGTCGGGATCATCCGGCCTTTTTAGGATTTCGCCCGCCTGATCCGCACGTAAAGCGCGCCTTCGCCGCCATGACCGATATGGGCTTCCTCGAAACCCACGACCAGCGAACGGAATTCCGGGAGATTAAGCCATTGCGGCACCTGGCGCCGCAGCACGCCGCGCTCGGCTTCGCTGCCGACCGCCTTGCCCTTGCCGGTGATGACGAGCACGAAGGTCAGGCCGTCCCGGTGGGCACGCTGCAGGAAGCCGTGCAGCGCGCGATGGGCGCGGGTCTGGGTCATGCCGTGCAGATCGATCCGCGCATCGATCTCGCTTCGGCCCCGCGACAGGCGCGATTTTTCGCGGCGGCCGAGCGGCGCCAAGGGCGGCGCGGCCGGTTTGCCCGATTTCGGCGGCTGGACTGATGCAGCCGGCCGTGGTGGCATCTCGGGTCCGGCGGGTGCCGACCCGGCGACGGGCGACGCCTGTTTGGCAGGCCTCGGCTTCTTGCGCAGCGGCTTGACCTGGCGCGCGACGCTTTCCCAGAGCACGCGCTCTTCTTCGCTGAGGTGTCGCTTGCGCGACGACGGCGGCAGCTCCGGCAGGGAAAACGGCGACCGTTTCATGGATGGCGCGTGCGCCGGTGTTCACGGCTCTGGTGCGGTTCTTCGGCAGCGGGGGCATCTTTCGGGCGTTCGACCGGCAGTGGGACTGCGGTTGCGGCAGGGGCCGTGGCCTCGCCAACGGTGGAAGCCGATCCCGAAGACGCTGTTTTCTGCTCTTTCGGCTGATCCTTTGCGGCATCCCTGGCCGGCGTGGTCTGCGCCAGCAGCTTTGCGATCTGCTCGGACGGCCGCGCATCCGGCACCGGCAGCTTCTTGCCGCGCGCGACGGGATCCAGCGCCTTCGGCACCAGCATGACGAAGCGCATGCTGCTCTTGAGCCGGCCTGCGATCTTTCCGGCGTCGGTACCGGCCCCGAAATAGAGGTCGGCGCGTGCCGGTCCCACAATGGCCGAGCCCGTATCCTGTGCGATCATCAGCCGACGGAACGGCGTTTTCGATTTCTCCGACTCGATCGGCAATTCGCCTGCGATGAAGAATGGCGTGCCATAGACATGCAGCGATTTGTCGACCGCGATCGAACGGCCGGGCGTCAGCGGAACGCCCTGGGCGCCGATCGCCTCCTCCTTGTCGGACAACTGCACCTCGCGGAAGAACACATAGGAACGGTTCTGCCGCCGCACCTCCCGGGCGCCGTCGGGATTGGCCTCCATCCACTCCCGGATCTTCTGCATGGAGATCTCGTCTCGGGTGAAGATGCCGCGTTCGACCAGCACGCGGCCGACGGCCGTGTAGGGATAGCCGTTGTAGGAATCATAGTTGATGCGCAGCGTCGAACCATCGGGCAGGCGGACGCGCGCCGAGCCCTGGATCTGCGCGAACAACA
>JAFAUV010000319.1 GCA_019243075.1 Bradyrhizobium sp. | reverse complement strand
CAGCCCGCGATCGGGTTGATCTTCTCCTTCTTGTAGATCTCCATCATCTCCTGCTGCTGCTTCACCTTGTCGTCGGGATAGCGCTCTTTCAGCGCCTGCAGCTGCGGTTGCACCGATTTCATCTTCGCCATCGAGGCGTAGGATTTGTTGGCGAGCGGGAAGAACAGGAGCTTCACGATCACGGTGACAAGCAGGATGGCGATGCCGAAATTGCCGACCACGCGGTAGAAGAAGTCGAGCGCCAGGAACATCGGCTTGGTGATGAAGTAGAACCAGCCCCAGTCGATCAGAAGATCGAAATGGTTCAGCGACAGCTGGCGGTTGTAGCCGTCAAAGCCGAGAATCGGGAAATTGAGGCCGACCACGCTCGCTTCCTTGGCGCCCGCGAACAGCCGCGCATTCACGCTGCCGGTGCCGCCGATCGCAATCGTCTGCGCATCCTCCAGATAGTCGGTCTGGTAGGTGCGCACGGCGCCGACCAGGTTCGACGAATAGCGCGCCTGCAATTGCGCGCTGGTGTCAGGCAAGAGTGCCGAGGCCCAGTATTTGTCCGTGATGCCGAGCCAGCCGTCGGTCACCTTGAAGCTGACGTTCTTTTCGTCGTCGATCTTCTTGTAGGTGTATTGCTGCAGGCCCTGCTCGCCGAGATAGCCGATCAGGCCCTCATGCAGGATGTAATAGCCGGAAACCTTTGGCGTGCCGTGGCGCGAGATCAGCGCGAACGGATAGAGCGTGACCGGCGCGTTGCCGACATTGGTGACTTCATCCTTGATGGTGAAGAGATAGCGCTCGTCGACCGAGATGGTGCGGCGGAAGGTCAGGCCCTCGCCGTTGTCATATTTCAGCGTGACCGGCGAGGTCGGCGTCAGCGTGCCGGAGCCTTCCTGCGTCCACATCGTGTTCTGGTCGGGCAGGCGGACGGTCGAGCCGGCGGCGCCGACCCAGCCGAACTCGGCGTAATAGGGCTCGGCGGTACCGGACGGCGAATACAGCACGATCGGCGGCGACTTGGGATCGACGGTCTCGCGGAACTTCACCAGGGACAAATCGTCGATACGGGCGCCCTTCAGCGAGATGCTGCCGATCACGCTCGCCGTCTCGATCTTGACGCGCGGGCTAGCCGCGATCGCGGCGTCGCGATCGACAACGTCGCTGCCGGTCACGACGGGTGGCGAGTTCGACGGTGCGGTCGCGGGGGTGGTGGCCGCCTGCGGCGGCGTGCCCGTGGTCGCAGCCGAGCTACTGCCGGCCTGCGGCGCAGCCTTCTTCTGCAACTCGGCCTGGGCCTGGACGGCCCGCTGCCGCTCCATCTGCGGGATGTTGTAGAAATACTGCCAGGCGATCAGCACCAGGCCGGACAGGATGACGGCGAAGATGGTGTTGCGATTTTCGAGCATCGAATCAGGTCTCGTTTTGGGTCTCGTCGTTCGATCCGGCGCGGGGCTCGCGCGCTTCGCGTTTGGGGCTCTGACGTTTCGGGTCTTGCCGGTCGAGGCGTTGCAGCGCCGAACGGAGGTCGTCCAGGATGGTACCGAAGTCGCAGGTCAAGGCGGCGCGGCGCCCGACCAGCACATAGTCATGGTGCGGCCGCATCGCCATGAAATCGCCGGTGGCCTCGAGCTCCCTTGCCGCCTCGCGCAGGCGGCGGCGGATACGATTGCGCTCGGGCGCATTGCCGTTCTTCCTGGTGACCGTAAATCCGACCCGGATCGGACCCAGATCCTCGCGGCGGCGGCTCTGCAGGGTAAAGGCAGTGGAATTCACCCGTGCGCCATTGGCAACGGCGAGGAAATCCGCCCGCTGCCTCAGCCGATCCATGAGGAAGATCTCCGAAAGGCCGCCCGGCCTTTAGGCGCTCAGGCGCTTGCGGCCGCGCGCACGGCGCGCGGCAAGGACCTTGCGGCCGCCGGGGCTGGCGAGGCGGGCGCGGAAGCCGTGACGGCGCTTGCGCACCAGTTTGCTGGGTTGATAAGTCCGCTTCACGGGTGGTTCTCCGCTGACCGGGCAATCTGCCTGTTGAGGGTTTATAGAGGGAGTCCGGATGACCTCACGAAACGGGCCGTTTCCGGCCGCAACGGGCCGCCTCCGGCCAACCGGGTCATCCCTGACAATTGGCCGCGGCTTATACGGGAGCGACCGGTTTTCGTCAACGTTTGCAGCGGATTTGAGCGCGCTTCTTCGAAACGCCGTTTTTGCCGAGAATATATCGATTTTTAAGGTGTTTTAGCAGCCGAGGATAGCGGTTCCCGGCGCATCGTCCTAAATGGATGAAGCCGCTGACATTAGCGATCCGTAATTTGACCCTGCGGGGCGGCAGATCGCATCTTTGACGGGGCAGGCAGCGAAGGCAGACACAGTGTCCGTGACCGACGACCAGCCGACCATCGAGCCGCCGCTGCGGGGCAGACTGCCGCGCGGGCTCGGCCTTTCCGGCAAGCTGCTGCTCCTCACCATCCCCCTGGTGGTGATCGCATGCATGCTGATCTACGTGCCCGCGATTGCGAACTTCCGCATGAACCGGCTCAACGACCGGCTCGCGGCGGCCAATACGGCCGCGCTGGTGCTCGATGCCGCGCCATCCGGCATGGTGCCGGATTCGCTGGCGCAGCAAATCCTGACCAGCATCGGCGCGCGCGCGGTCGCGATCAAGCTCGGCCAGCAGCGCCGGCTGCTCGCAAGCTCCGAGCTGCCGGCTTCGATCGACCACGATATCGACATGCGGGCCATGACGATCTGGGAGGCGATCACCGGCTCCTTTCAGATGATGCTGGAGAGCGGCAACCAGACCATCCGCGTGATCGGGCCCGCGCCCGCCGGCGCCCAATTCATCGAGACCGTGGTCGACGAAAAGCCGCTGCGGCAATCGATGTACCGCTTCTCCCGCAATCTGTTGGTGGTGGGCCTCGTGATCGGTATCCTGACCGCCGGTCTCGTCTATCTCTGCCTGCATTTCCTGTTCGTGCGG
>JAFAUV010000215.1 GCA_019243075.1 Bradyrhizobium sp. | reverse complement strand
GCGGCTGATCGGGGTGGCGCGGATGACGGACATGATGCTGACGGGACGGGTTTACTCTGCGACGGAAGGTTCCTCCTACGGCTTTGCGCAATATCTGACCGAAGCCGACGGCGCGCTGCCGAAGGCGCTGGAGTTGGCCGAGCGCATCGCCGGCAACGCGCCGCTGACGAATTTCGCGGTGCTGCAGGCGCTGCCGATGATCGCGGAAGCCAATCCGCAGACGGGCCTGCTGATGGAATCGCTGATGGCAACGGTGGCGCAGAGCGACAAGGAAGCCAAGCGTCGCATCCGCGCCTTCCTCGACCACAAGACTGCCAAGGTGAAGCCGACATGAGCGCCGCAGGCAACACGGCACGGGCCGCAGCAGCGCATCCCTTGCGCCGGATTTCCTTCAGCGATCCCGCGGTCGCGATCGAGCGCAGGAACGACGGCACGATCTATCTTCGACCGACGACGACACTTGCCGATTACCCCGTTCGCATCACCGATCGGCTGCATCACTGGGCCGCGACGACGCCCGACAACGTCTTCATGGCCGAGCGCGTCGCCGGCGGCAGCTGGCGCAAGATCAGCTATGCCGAGTTGCTGACGGCGAGCCGGCATATTGCATCGGCGCTGCTCGGCCGCGGGCTGTCGGCGGAAAGGCCGGTCGTGATCCTGTCCGGCAATTCGATCGACCACGCCCTGGTGGCCTTCGGCGCGCTCCATGCCGGCATTCCGTTCTGCCCGGTGTCGCCGGCCTATTCGCTTGTTTCCAGGGACTACGGCAAGCTCGCTTATGTCCTCAAGCTGCTGACGCCCGGCCTCGTCTTTGCCGATGATGCCGGCAAATTCGCTGGCGCGCTCGCCGCCACTATCCCCGCCGACGTCGAAATCGTCGCCAGCACGGGCACCGTGCCCGGCCGCGACGTGACCAAGCTCGGCGATCTCCTGAAGACCCCGCTGCACGCCGATCTCGACGCGGCGCATGACGCGATCGGCGCCGACACCGTCGCCAAGTTCCTGCTGACCTCGGGCTCGACCGGCAATCCCAAGGCCGTCATCAATACCCAGCGCATGATCTGCGCCAACCAGGTGATGATCCGCGAGACCATGGCGTTCCTGAAGGACGCGCCGCCGGTCATCGTCGACTGGCTGCCGTGGAACCACACCTTTGGCGGCAACCACAATATCGGGCTGACGCTTTACAACGGCGGCTCGATGTATCTCGATCAGGGCAAGCCGGTGCCCGGCGGCATCGAGGAGACGGTACGCAACCTTCGCGAGATTTCGCCGACGGTCTATTTCAACGTGCCCAAGGGTTACGAATCGCTGCTGCCCTATCTGCGGGACGATTCGGCATTGCGCGACAAATTCTTCTCGCGCCTGCATGCGATGTTCTTTTCGGGAGCCGCGCTGTCGCCCTTTGTCTGGGACAGCCTCGATGAACTGTCGGTGCGCGCGACCGGCGCCCGCGTCCCCGTTCTGACGGGGCTTGGCGCGACCGAGACTTCGCCGTTCTTCATGTCCGTCACGCCGCAGACCAGCCGCTCCGGCCATGTCGGCCTTCCCGTGCCGGGCAATGACGCCAAGCTGGTGCCGAGCAACGGCAAGCTGGAGGTTCGCGCCAGGGGACCGAACGTCACGCCGGGCTATTGGCGCCAGCCGGAACTGACGAAAGCCTCCTTCGATGAGGAAGGCTTCTACAAGTTCGGCGATGCGCTGAAGCCGGCTGTGCCGCACGATCTCGACGCCGGCTTCGATTTCGACGGCCGCATTGCCGAGGATTTCAAGCTTGCGAGCGGCACCTGGGTTTCCGTCGGTCCCCTGCGTGCGGGTTTCATCGCCGCCTGCGCCCCGCTGGTGCGTGATGTGGTGATCGCCGGCATCAACCGCGACGAAATCTCGGCACTGGTGATCCTTGATCTCGACGGCTGCCGGCTGATCAACCCGAACCTGACCGCGGACGATATCGCGGCAGCCGCGGGCGATGCCTCGGTCCGCGCGGCTTTCCGCGAGCGTTTCGAAAGGCTGCTGGCGGCCGCAACGGGCTCCTCTACCCGCATCACCCGCGCCATCCTCATCGATGCGCCGCTGTCGATCGATCGCGGCGAGGTCACGGACAAGGGCTCGATCAACCAGCGCGCGGTGCTGGAGCATCGGAGCGCGCTGGTCGAAGAACTCCATGCGGCGATGCCGTCGGCGCGCGTCATCAGCCTCGGTTAAGAAAATTGTTTGGGAGGACATCATGCAATTGAAGGATCAGGCCGCCATCGTCACCGGCGGAGCTTCGGGACTGGGCGCCGCGACGGCGCGAAAACTCGCCGCCCAGGGCGCCAAGGTTGCGATCTGCGATCTCAACGCCAAACTGGCGGAGAGCCTCGCCGCCGAGCTCAAGGGCATCGCCATCGTCTGCGACGTCTCCGATGCCTCCTCCGCCGAAGCCGCCATCCTGCAGGCGGCCAAGGCGCATGGGCCGGCGCGCGTGCTGGTCAACTGCGCCGGCATCGGCGTGGCCAAGCGCGTGGTCGGCCGCGACGGGCCGCACCCGCTCCCCGATTTCGAGAAGGTGATCAAGATCAACCTGATCGGCTCGTTCAACATGCTGCGGCTGGCGGCCGCCGAAATGTCGAAGCTGCCGCCGCTCGACCATGGCGAGCGCGGCGTGGTGATCAATACCGCTTCGGTCGCCGCCTATGACGGCCAGATCGGCCAAGCCGCCTATTCGGCTTCGAAGGGCGGGATCGTCGGCATGACCCTGCCGATCTCGCGCGAGCTTGCGCAGTTCGGCATCCGCGTCCTCACCATCGCGCCCGGCCTGTTTCTGACGCCGCTGCTCGGCGGCCTTCCGCAGGAAGCGCAGGACTCGCTCGCCGCCGCGATCCCGTTCCCGCACCGGCTCGGCCAGCCCGACGAGTTCGCCTCGCTGGCGATGCACATGATCGACAACCCTTATCTCAACGGCGAAGTGGTGCGTCTCGACGCCTCGCTGCGCATGGCGCCGAAATGAAGCCGGTTGATGCCACGCGCTGCGCTTCACCTCTTCCCCTTCAGGGAGAGGTGACCGCTCGGCCCCGCTAGAGAGTTTCAATCATGTTCGTGCATCGGCGCGATGTGCAGATCCAGTGGGGTGATTGCGACCCCGCGAACATCGTCTATTACCCGCGCTATTTTGCCATGTTCGACGATTCCACCTCGATCATGTTCGAGGCGGCCGGCTTCGCCAAGCAGGACATCGTGCACAAATATGGCCTGGTCGGCATTCCCATGGTCGACACGCGGGCAAAATTCTACATCGCCTCGACCCATGGCGACTGGATCACCATCGAAAGCCGGATCGAGAGCTTCGGGCGCTCCAGCTTCGATGTCACCCACAAGGTATTCAAGGGCGACCAGCTCGCGATCGAGGCCTTCGAGAAGCGCGTCCTGGTCGGCCGCGATCCGGGCAATCCGGACAAGCTGAAATCGGCGCCGATGCCGGCCGAGATCATCGACAAATTCACGCGCGGCTAAGCCGCGTGGCCGAACGCCATCGCCTAAAGAAGGGTTGAACCGGCGGCCAAATTTTGATCTGCACTCGATCAAGACGTTCAGGGAGGAAGCTATGAAAAAGGCCTTTTTGTCGGCCGCGGCGCTCGCCGTGGTCCTGGCGCTGCCGGGCTCGCCATCCGTCGCCCAGACCAGTGAAATCACCATCGGCATCTCCATCAGCACCACGGGACCCGCGGCCGCGCTCGGCATCCCCGAGCGCAATGCGCTGGAGTTCGTGCCGAAGGAGATCGCCGGGATGCCGTTGAAGGTGATCGTGCTCGACGATGGCGGCGATCCGACCAATGCGACCACCAATGCGCGGCGCTTTGTCACGGAGTCCAAGGCCGACGTCATCATGGGCTCGTCGACCACGCCGCCGACGATTGCCGTGTCCAACGTCGCCAATGAGGCCGGCATCCCGCATATCGGGCTTGCGCCCTTCCCGATCACGCCGGAGCGCGCCAAATGGTCGGTCGACATGCCGCAGCCGGTGCCGATCATGGGCAAGGTGCTGTACGAGCACATGAAGGCGCATCACGTCAAAACCGTCGGCTATATCGGCTATTCCGATTCCTATGGGGATCTCTGGTTCAACGACTTCAAGAACCAGGGCGTGCCGATGGGGATGACGGTCGCCGACGAGGAGCGCTTTGCACGTCCCGACACCTCGGTGACCGGCCAAGTGCTGAAACTGATTGCGGCCAATCCCGACGCGATCCTGATCGGCGCCTCCGGCACGGCGGCGGCGCTGCCGCAGACCGAGCTGCGCGACCGCGGCTACAAGGGGCTGATCTACCAGACGCACGGCGCCGCCAGCATGGACTTCATCCGCATCGCCGGCAAAGCCGCCGAGGGCGTGATCATGGCATCGGGTCCGGTGATGTCGCCGGAGACCCAACCGGACTCGGCGCTGACCAAGAAGCCGGGGCTGGCGCTCGATACCGCTTATGAAGCGAAGTACGGCCCGAACAGCCGAAGCCAGTTCGCCGGCCATTCCTACGATGCCTTCCGGGTGCTGGCGCGCGTGATCCCGACCGCGCTGAAGACGGCGAAACCCGGCACGCCGGAGTTTCGCGAGGCGATCCGGCAGGCCTTCCTGTCCGAGCATGAGATCGCGGCGAGCCAGGGCGTCTACAACTTCACCGAAAAGGATCGCTACGGCCTCGACGACCGCTCCCGGATCATTTTGACGGTGAAGGATGGGAAATACGTTCCGGCGCAGTGACGTTGTCACCGAGATCGTCATCGCCGGGCTTGACCCGGCGATCCATCTTGATCGCTTCCTTAACAAGATCGAAGCGCAGCTGCCGGCCGGCAAAATCGTCCACGTCGTCCTCGACAACTACGCCGCCCACAACTGTTAAATTCAATCCGCTAGGTCTCGGCGGCATTCGCTTCTAGGCCGGCACGCTCGCGTTCGGGCAGCCAGATGAACAACTCATTCTCGTCCAGGTCTCGGATCACGAGCGTCGGTGCGCCCCAATGTATGGTGTCCGTCTTAATGCAGTATTGCGTAATGTGTTGACGAAGCTCATCGACCTGATCATCGTCGACCCCGATAAAAGCGCGGCCGTGACCGGCCCGCTGCTCGGTCCACGGCTCCGTCTGATTCAGGATAAGCTGGAAACCTTGCAGGCTAACCTGAAATACGAATGCACGATCTGCTTCTTGATGATTCCAATCCAACGAGAAGCCTAGGGTCTCGGTGTAATGTTGGAGCGAACGCTCGGCGTCCTTCACAAAGAACACGCTCCGCCCACAGAGATTGCTCATGGTGTTCTATCGCTGCGTCTCGAGTGACCGTATGAGTCTATTCGGGCTGGAGCCTGCTGTAGAGGACACCTAACCACTCAGTGCGGCCTATCGCGGTGGGTGCCAACCGTCAGAATGTTACCACTAGGGCCAGGCGAGAGGCAAGCTCCGATGCGGTTATCACACGAGCCGCCTCCGACCACATTGAATCGGAGCTTCGGGGAATAAAACGAGCTGCGATCTCACGGACATCCTGCTTGATGCTGCAATCGGCTGCGACATCCCAGACCATAGATCTCCGATCATGGGGAGCAACCATGAAGAGTGATGGATGGCCGGGTCGAGCCAGGTCGAGCCCGGGCACGACGAGCCATCGGCGCTCTGCCTGCCGCGCGGCCGCGCCTCTCCATATTCGTACGTCGCCCTTGCCGCTGGCTCCATCCGGCAATCCAAGCTAACGTTCCGTTAACACCGAATCGGCGAGGGTTAACGGCTCGCGAGCGGGTGCACTCGAGTTGCCTGCGTGGCCGTCGGGGTCTGTCATGGAGTGAAGCCGATCGATGGGGCCTTCGCTTGGAGGCGGCTGGCCGCGCCAACACACGCCACTGCCGGAACGACATCGAAAGACGCATCCTCGACATGACCGCAGAACTTGCCGCTTCTCCTTCGCTCGAGTCACTTCTCGGCCGGCTCAAGGCAGCCGGCTACAAATGTTTCCAGGAGAAAGACTTCGTCAGCGCCAAGGCGGCGTTCAAGAAGATCGTCGAGCTGGACCCCAGGGACATCAATGCGCGCTTCGTCTATGCGCAACTGATCGACGACTGCACGCACAGGAAGCGGGCCGAGGCCCGCGACCTGATGCTGTCGATCCTGGATGAGCATCCCGAGATCTTCGACACGCCGACGGACGGCAATCTCAACCTGATCAGGAAAGCGGCCGTCCGCTGCAAGGATGTCGGCCCCGTCAGCAGATCGATCGAGCTGTTTCGCAAACTCGCTCGGGCCTCGAACCAGGCCGGCGATTACTTCGTGCTCAGCGAAGTCCTGACCAACGGCGACTTTCTGGAAGAATCCATTTCCAGTCTTGAAAAAGCGATGGCGCTTGATCCCGCTTACGACACGCCAATGAACAGAGAGACCATCGAAATCGGCAAGTCGCGCCTGAACCAGCCGCCCGCCAGGACGGCCACTGCCAGGAAGAAGATCGGGCGCTACCCGGAAACCAGGGATTTCCTGGGCGATATCCAAGCGCTGATCACCAATCATATCGCGGTCGATCTGAACCGCGCGCCAAAGTTCATCAGCAAGGATACCCGCTTCTTCACCATGGGGTCGTGCTTTGCCAGAAATCTCGCCAGAAGCCTGCACCAGAGCGGCTATATGGCTCAGCACATGGAAATTTCCGAATACATCAACACGACATTCGCCAACCGCGTTTTCGTCGATTGGTTGAGCGGGGTGGAGATCGATGCCGCCATCCGTGAGCGGATCGCGGAGCTGCTGCCACCGGGCTGGAGCAAAGAGAACACGCTTGAGATCATCAAGAACGCCAGCGTTTTCATCCTGACCCTCGGGGTTGCGCCT
>JAFAUV010000106.1 GCA_019243075.1 Bradyrhizobium sp. | reverse complement strand
GGCGAGACCTTCCTCGGCGAATTCGGTACCGATGCCCGACTGCTTGGCGCCGCCGAACGGGATGTGCGGGGCCATGTCGAGATGCTTGTTGATCCAGACGGTGCCGGCCTCGATTCGTTGGGCAACCTCGTGGGCACGCCTGGTGTCGGACGACCAGACCGATGCACCCAGGCCGTAGGTCGTGGCGTTGGCGCGGCGGATCACGTCGTCCTTGTCGGAATATTTGATCACCGGCAGCACCGGCCCGAACTGCTCCTCGTCGACCAGCTTCGAGCCTTCCTTGATGTCGCGCACGATGGTCGGCTCGATGAAATAGCCGGGACGGTCCATCGCCGAGCCGCCGGCGATGACTTTGCCGTTCCTGCGGGCATCCTCGAGGAAGGCCTTGACCTTCTCGTACTGCATCTTGTTCTGCAGCGGTCCGAGCTTGGTGCCCTGCTTGGAGCCGTCGTCGACCACCGTGTTCTTGGCGATCGCGACCAGTTCGTTGCAGAGCTCGTCATAGACGGACTCATGCACATAGAGCCGCTTGATCGCGAGGCAGACCTGACCCGAGTTCTGGAATGCGCCTTCGAAGATGCCGGGCGCGACCTTCTTCGGATCGACGTCGTCGAGCACGATGCCGGCGTCGTTGCCGCCGAGCTCGAGCGTGATCCGCTTCAGCGTCTGCGCGGCGCTCGCCATCACCTTCTGACCGGTCGCCGACGATCCCGTGAACGAGATCTTCCGGATATCCGGATGCCCCGTCATGAAGTCGCCGAGATCGTTGGCGTCGGTGATGACGTTGAGCACGCCCTTGGGCAGGATGTCCTTGATCAACTCGGCGAAGCGCAGCGTGGAGAGCGGGGTGGTCGGCGCCGGCTTGACCACCAGGGTATTGCCGGCGAGCAGCGCCGAGGGCAGCTTGAAGCTCAGGATCAGCAGCGGATAGTTCCAGGGAATGATGGCGCCGACGACGCCGAGCGGGCGGCGATAGGCCTCGACCTTGCGGTCGCCGGAATCCTCGATCACGCGCATCGGCAGCTCGAGCGAGCCGAGATAGCGGAAGAACGCGGCCATGCCGAGCACCTCGCCGGTGGCGTCCGCGAGCGGCTTGCCCTGCTCGCTGGTGAGGATGCGCGCCAGCTCGCTCACATTGGCCTCGATCACATCGGCCATCCTGATCACGAGCTTGCGGCGTTCCTCGATCGGGGTCGCGGCCCAGGCCGGGAAGGCGGCTTTCGCGGCGGCAACCGCCTTGTCGAGCTGCGCTTTCGAGGCGCGCGGGCATTCGGCGAGCACCTCCTCGGTCGCGGGATTGAGGACCGGCATGGTGAGGTCGCCGGGGATCATCTGGCCGTCGATGAGAAGATTGTAGGCACTCATTGGCTTGGCTCTCCCTTGGGTTTTGCCCGTTAACGGGCGTCGTTATGTTGCGCCATATATCACGAATTGGCATGGGAGGCCATCGCCAGCATCCACTGGACGGCCGAGCCGCCATCGATATATCCTATGGCATATAACGACAATGGACGATAGTGGACTCGGAGCGGGCAGATGGACATCGAGACCCAGTCGCTGACCTGCTGCGAGATCGCCGCCGATGGCGCCGCGATTTCGCTGGGTTTCGTCGATTGCAAGGGGCGGCCCCAGACCATCCGGTTGTCCCTGAACCAGGTCGGCGCGCTCGCGATGACGCTACCGACCCTGATCGGCAAGGCCCTGCAGACGCGCTTCGGCGACGAAACCCTGCGCTATGCCTATCCCCTGGAATCCTGGGTGGTGGAACAGTCCTCCGACCCCCGCCATGGCATGATCACGCTGCGCACGTCGGACGGCTTTTCCGTGTGCTTCTCGATTCCCCGCGATCAGCAGAGCGAACTCGGCGAGGCACTGGTCGCCAACAACACCCCCGACGTGGCGCGGCCGAACTAGCCGGCGCCTGCGGCCTTCCTTTACGGCGGCGGGCGCCGACCCTACATCATGTGCGATATACCGGGATCTGCGACATACCGGGCTTCATGAATACCGATCTTCACGACAACAAAGGGAGAACAACATGGCCGTGAGCCAGGCAATTCCACTCGCGCGTCATCCCTATGCGGATGGCTCCTACAAGAAGATGCTGATCGACGGCCAATGGGTCGATGCGGCGTCCGGCAAGAGATTCGAGACGCTCAATCCGGCGACCGGCGAAGTGCTCGCGACGGTGGCCGAGGGCGATGCCGAGGACATCAACCGCGCGGTCACAGCCGCCCGCCGTGCCTTCGAGGGGCCGTGGAGCAAGGTCAAACCCTTCGAACGGCAGAATCTGCTGTTGAAATTCGCCGACCTCGTCGAGAAGAATTTCGAGGAGCTGTCGCAGCTCGACACGCTCGACATGGGGGCGCCGATCAGCCGCACCCGCGGCACCCGGCTGCGCGTGCTCGGCATGCTGCGCTATTACGCGGGGCAGGCGACCGCAATCCATGGCGAGACGATCGAGAACTCGCTGCCGGGCGACATCTTCTCCTACACGCTGAAGGAGCCGATCGGCGTCGTCGGAGCCATCATTCCCTGGAACGGGCCGCTCGGCGCCAGCATCTGGAAGATCGGCCCGGCGATCGCAACCGGCTGCACGGTCGTGCTCAAGCCCGCCGAGGAGGCGCCATTGACCTCGCTGCGGCTCGCCGAACTATGCCTCGAAGCCGGCATCCCTGCCGGCGTGGTCAACGTCGTGCCGGGCTATGGCGAGACCGCGGGCGCTGCGCTGGCCTCGCATCCCGGCGTGGACAAGGTCGCCTTCACCGGCTCGCACCTGACGGGGCAATCGATCGTGCGCGCCTCGGCCGGCAACCTCAAGCGCGTCTCGCTCGAGCTCGGCGGCAAGTCGCCGGACATCGTGTTCGCCGATGCCGATCTCGATGCGGCGGTGCCGGGGGCCGCGATGGCGGTGTTCGCCAATTCGGGACAGATCTGCTCGGCCGGCACGCGGCTCTTTGTCGAGAGCAGGATCTATGACGAGTTCGTCGGCCGGGTTGCCGAATTCGGCAAGAAGCTCAACGTCGGCAACGGCCTCGACCCGAACACGCAGATCGGCCCGCTGGTGTCGCAGCAGCAGCTCGAGCGCGTCTCCGGCTATCTCGACATCGGCCAGAAGGAAGGCGCCAAGGCGCTCGCCGGCGGCGCGCGGCTCACCGAAGGCGCCTTGTCAAAGGGCTATTTCGTGCCGCCGACGGTGTTCGCGAACGTCCAGGACAGCATGCGGATCGCGCAGGAGGAGATTTTTGGGCCGGTGATCTCGGCGATCTCGTTCAAGGACAGCGACGAGCTGATCAAGCGCGCCAACGCCACCACCTTCGGCCTCGGCTCCGGCGTCTGGACCACCAATGTCAGCAAGGCCCACCAGGTGGCGAAGGCGCTGCGCGCCGGGTCGGTCTGGGTCAATTGCTACCAGGCCATGGACCCGGCGGTGCCGTTCGGCGGCTACAAGATGAGCGGCTATGGCCGCGAATCCGGCAAGCAGCACGTCGAGGAATATCTCAACGTCAAGGCGGTCTGGATCAAGACCGCCTAGGCGGTCAGCGCCCTTGTTGGCCTCTCCCCGTTGTTGCGCGGGGAGAGATCGCTGAAGGCGCGGGGTGAGGTGTTGTAATCCGCATATTTCAACTTCGAAATTCGCGGAGACGGCCCTTCACCCCAACCCTCTGCCCGTAACAACGGGGGCGAGGGATAACGTCGAGCTTATCGGCTGGCGGCCTTCTTCGATTTGCCGATGTCGCTGCGCAACGCCGCCAGTTCCTTGCGGACGGCGCTCGCGGCATCGCGCTCGATCTTGCGGTAGCGAGCGACCAGCGAAATGCCGAACGGTGTCAGGGCAGCGCCGCCGCCGTTCTTGCCGCCGGTCTGCCGCTCCACCGCCGCCTGCCGGCAGATGCGGTTGATCTCGTCGACCAGATCCCAGGCGCGCTTGTAGGACATGTCCATGGCCCGGCCGGCCGCGGAAATCGAGCCGAACTCGCGGATGTTCTCCAGCAGCAGGATCTTGCCCGGCCCGATCCGGTCGTCATTGTCGAGGTCGATGCGCACGCTGAGCGAGGGCAGCGGCGTCGCGGCGGGTTTCGGCATGGAAGAAGCGCTCTTGTTCCGAAGCCGCAGATTGCCACTACCGGCTTTTGTGAACAAGGGACGCGCTGGGGCCGCGCCGGGACCATCCTAGCAGGCGATGCGGACGCCGGCGCCTTGCAACAGCGCCGCCGCCGCCTGCTTCGCCGCGCGCGCCATTGCTGGGTTGTCGTGCACGAGGTCGAGCGCGATCGAACCGTCGACCAGAAGCTGAAGCTGGGTTGCGAGCGCGTCGGCGTCCTTGACGTCGAGCTCGGCAAGCAGGTCGCAAAACCATTGCCGCCGGCTTTCCTTGAAGGCGGCGGCAATCTTTTTCACCGCGCGATCCCTGGGTCCGAGCTCGGCCACCGCATTGACGAACGGGCAGCCGCGAAAATCCTTGGCGGCGAAGCGCCGTTCCAGCGCGTCGAAATAGCCGAGAATCTGCTCGACCGGCGATTTGTCCGAGGGGCGCGCCTTGACAAAGCGGCGCTCCAGATAGGCGTTGATCAGCGCGTCCTTGGACGGGAAGTGGTTGTAGAGGGTGCGCTTGGAGATGCCGATCTCGGCGGCGATGGTGTCGACGCCGATGGCGCGGATGCCCTCGAGATAAAACAGCCGGTCGGCGGTCTGCAGGATCCGCTCCTTCATGTCGGTCTTTTCGGCTGACGGCATTACACAGACCTGTTTACTTTTCGCTTGACAAGTAGTGGCGGCTTCATTCTAGTTACACCGATCTGTGTAATCAAGGTCGCGGCCGCCCGGGCGGCGACGGGAAACCACCGAAAACGCGGGAGAAGAAGAAAAATGGCCCTGCTCAAGACCCTTCGCCCGTCGCTTCCCATCCTGATCGGCGCCTCTGTCATGCTGACGCTGAGCATGGGCCTGCGGCAGAGCCTTGGCATCTTCATGCAGCCGCTGACGCGCGATATCGGCATTTCCATCTCCGAATTCACGCTGGCGATTGCGGTGCAAAATCTCGCCTGGGGCTTTTTGCAGCCGTTCGCGGGGGCCTGGACAGTGCGTTTCGGCTTCCGCCCCGTGATGATTCTGGGATCCATGCTCTATATCGCCGGCCTGATGCTGATGGCGCAGGCGCACGGCTTGCTTGCCGTCATGACCGGCGCGGGCGTCCTGATCGGCGCCTCGCTTGCCTGCACCGCCGCGGCGATTGCGATGTCGGTCGCGGCGCGCGCCGTGCCGGAGACGGTGCGCTCGAGCGTGCTCGGCATCGTCTCCGGAGCTGGCTCGCTGGGGGCGCTGTTGTCGGCCCCGATCGGGCAGGTGCTGAACCAGGATCTCGGCTGGCGGGCCGGGCTGCTCGGATTTGTCGTGCTGGCACTGGCCATGGTGCCGGCGGCGTGGTTCGCCGGCAAGGTCGACGCGGTGCCGCTGCCAAAGCCGTCCACCGACCAGCTCGGCAATGTCACGGCGGGAACGGCGGTGTCGATGGCGTTCGGTAATGCATGCTTTGTGGTGATGACCTGCGCCTATTTCGTCTGCGGCATGCAGCTCGTCTTCATCACCACCCATCTGCCGTCCTATCTCGCGATCTGCGGCATGGACCCGATGCTGAGCGCGCAGACGCTGGGCGTGATCGGGGGCTTCAATGTGCTCGGCAGCCTGTTCTTCGGCTGGGCCGGCGGACGCTGGAACAAGCTCGCGCTGCTCGGGGGAATCTACATCACGCGTTCGCTGGTGCTCGGCTGCTATTTCATGGTGCCGCCGACGCCGACCACCACGCTGGTGTTCGGTGCGTTCATGGGCTTTCTCTGGCTCGGCGTCGGTCCCCTGGTTGCCGGCGCGGTCGCCGAATTGTTCGGCCTGCAATGGCAGGCCATGATCCAGGGGCTTGCCTTCATGAGCCATCAGCTCGGCAGCTTCGTCGGGGCCTATGGCGGTGGCCTGATCTATGACACGCTCGGCTCGTACGCCATGGCCTGGCGGATCGGTGTCGCCGTCGGTCTCGCGGCCGGTATCATCCAGATAGCCTTCGCGCTGATCCGTCCCACAGCCGCGCCGCCCGTGCTGCGCACGGCGTAGCGCCTCGCTTGGTCTTTCCAATTTTTCTTGCCCATTTTTCTTGCCCATTTTTTCATCTGGCCATGCTACCTCGGGTAGCAATGGTCAGAATCATTGTCGTGTTCGCAAGGCAAATTCGACAGTGATTCAGCGGCTCGCGCTACGAACTTCCATGGCACGAATCTTGAACATCATTGGGTCAGAAAACAGGAAAACGTCACTGACGCTTTCCGCCCTTGGAGTGGGACACCAGGGAAGGCAGGCCGATGAGGCAAGTGGCTGCCGATCTCAGCCGAGCGAACTCGACGGCTTCGCGACAGCGCCGAGCCTCCCACCATTTGCGCCCGATGCAGCCGGCCATTCCGCGGGGGGGAAATCCATCCGGGCGCCGTCGCCCGATCGCGGCACTTTCAACCGTCTCACCGAGAAATTGCGGGTTCATTCGAGAGCTGGAAGTTGCGAGTTCATCTGGGAGTCACTTGGGACTTGGAGGTAGACAATGCAGACAGGCAGGTATGGGCGCCACAGGCTCGTGACATCGGCGCTTGTTCTATTGGGGATGGCGCTGCTCTGGTTCGCTTTGGGCGGCACGGCCCTTGCCGAGGATGCCGGTCCGCCGGCTTGCGGCGGCAAGATCCTGGAAAAATGCACGCCGACGTCCGGCGACACCGCCTGGATGCTGACTTCGGTCGCGCTGGTGTTGATGATGACCGTGCCGGGGCTCGGCCTGTTCTATGGCGGCATGGTGCGCAAGAAGAATGTCGGCGACACCGTGATGACGAGCTTTGCCGTTACCTGCCTTATCACAGTGCTGTTTGCCGCCTTCACCTACAGCATGGCGTTCCGCGCCGGCTCGCCCTTCATCGGCGGGCTCGACCGCATGTTCTTGAAAGACATCCTGAGCGACATCGGCAAGGGCGGCATCGGCAATCCCAATCCCCTGGCCCCGACCATTCCGGAAGCCGTGTACATCTGCTTCCAGATGACGTTTGCCATCATCACGCCGGCCTTGATCGCGGGCGCCTTTGCCGAGCGCATGAAGTTCTCGGCGATGCTGTGGTTCATCGGGCTGTGGGCGATCTTCGTCTATGCGCCGATCGCGCATTGGGTCTGGGGACCTGACGGCATCTTTTCCGCCGGCAACGACGCCGCCTGGGTGAAAGTGCTCGATTTCGCCGGCGGCACCGTCGTTCATATCAACGCGGGCGTCGCCGGCCTGACGTGTGCCATCATGCTCGGCCGGCGCAAGGATACCGGCCCGGCCCACAACATGGTGCTGACCTTCATCGGCGCCGCGCTGCTGTGGGTCGGCTGGTTCGGCTTCAACGCCGGCTCCGCCGTGA
>JAFAUV010000026.1 GCA_019243075.1 Bradyrhizobium sp. | reverse complement strand
CGCGGTTCGCTTTCGGAGCCGCGCCGTTAGCGAGAACGTCGACTATTTCCGCGACGGCGCGCGCCTCTATTTCCTGCACCGCGGCGTCACGCACACCGCGCGCGACCTCACCTTGGCCGCCTCGGGAGCCGTTGCGACCACCAACGGTGGCGACGGCAAGGTCCGCGCCGCCATGAACGGCCGTGTCGTTGCCGTGCTGGTGAAGCCGGGCGATCGCGTTGCGGCTGGCCAGCCGGTGCTGACGCTGGAAGCCATGAAGATGGAGCACGTGCATATGGCGGGTGTTTCGGGCACGGTCTCGGCCATTGATGTCGCCGAGGGCGAGCAGGTCACGATGGGCAAGATCGTGGTGGAGATCGAAGCCGATCAGACGTGATTGCTTCGGTGCCGCAGTTCGCAGCTGACGCAAATCAAGATTCGTCACGGCGCGGCTCGCGTTGCGAGTCGCGCGCTGCACTCTGCCTTTTGCACCGCACCCAGACCAGGCGGAGCGCGGCAGCGCTTCCGTCGTTGTCTTTCCCATCGTCGATGGTAGGTTCGCATTACGCCGGTCTTTGCAGCGGCGAAGAGGGGGCAGGAAACCTTCAACGACAAGGAAGCAATCGATGATACGTACAATCGCTCTTGGTGCGGCCTTGACTTTTGGCTTGGCTTTCGGCTTGGCGACGGCGTCCAATGCAGCCATCATCTGGGCGCCGATCGGACCGTCCTCCGATCTGACGATCAAGGTTGCGGAAGGATGCGGACCGGGGTGGTGGCGTGGTCCGGGCGGCCGCTGTCATCCGATGGCCACGGGCCGCCTGTGCCCTCCCGGTTATCATATCGGGCCTGAAGGCCGCCGTTGCTGGCCAAACTGATCGTACGCAGGACTTCTTCGCAGCGGCCGGTTCTCCGATCCGGCCGCCTGCTTTTTGCGTTACGCCGCCTGCTTCTGCCTCGGCAGCGACGCGAGCTGCGCGCGCAGCGCGAGCACCGAGGCCGACATCTCGCCGCGGCGCCAGACCAGCGGCGTTGTGACGTTGGCCTGCGCTTTGGGGATCGGATGCCTCCGCACATTGACTTGCGGCATGACGTCGAGCACCGATTCCGGCATCAGCGCGACGCCGGCGCCGGCCGCCACGCAGGCGACGATGGCATGATAGGACGATAGCTCCAGCACGCGGAACGTGGCGAGGCTGTCGGCGCCGAGCCAGCGCTGCAGCACGCGGCGGTAGGCGCAGCCTTCGGGAAACGCGATCAGCGACAGGTCTTCGACGTCGCGGGCGCGCCTGATCGGCGCGTGATTTTCGCTCGAGATCAGCGTCAGCCGTTCGCCGAACACCGGAATATGCTCGAACGCGCCGCCGCTGGGCGGCTCGGCGGTAAAGGCGGCGTCGATCTTTCGCTCGGTGAGCTGGCCGAGCAGCGAGTCGTTGGTGCCGGTAACCAGCTCCAGTCGCGCGTCGGGATAGCGGCCGTGAAAGCCGGCGAGGATCGGGGGCAGCCGGCTCGCCGTCGTGCTCTCCAGCGCGCCGATCCTGAAGGTGCCGCGCGGCGTGGTTCCGGTCACCACGTCGCGCGCTTCCTCGGAGAGCTGGATCAGCCGCTCGGCATAGTCGAGCAACAGCTCGCCGGCAGGCGACAGATGCAGCCGCTGCTTGTCGCGGTGGAACAGCTTGACGCCCATCGAGGCTTCGAGCTGCTTGATCCGGGTCGTGACTGCGGATGGCACGCGATGCAGCTTGCTCGCCGCGCGGATCACGCCGCCTTCCTCGACGACGCTCTTGAACACCTGCAGGTCGGCGAAATTCATGGACCGCGCCTCATTCGATTTTGGAGAACATATCTGTGCATATTTTTCAATATTATAGAACATCGGAATGGTTTATTCCAGAGCCCATGAAGCGCCAGAAGCTCGAGATTTCCGCCGCGGCCGCCGCCTCGATCGGGCTTTTGGCCCTTGCCAGCGCCATGGGGATCGGCCGGTTCTCGCTGACGCCGATCCTGCCCCTGATGCAGCAGGATGCCGGGCTGACGCTCGCCGTCGGCGGCTGGCTCGCGACCAGCAATTACATCGGATATCTGCTCGGGGCGCTGGTTTGCGTCGTGCTTGCCCCGCGGCCGGCGCCGGCGATCCGCTGGGGCCTGGTCGGCGTCGGCTGCGCCACGCTCGCCATGGGATTTGTGGTCTCGCCGCCAGTGTGGCTGGCGCTGCGATTCCTGGCCGGCATCGCCAGCGCTTTCGTGCTGGTCGGCACCTCCGCCTGGGCGATGCCGATCCTGCGCCATCACGGCAAGGAGGAGTGGTCCGGCCATGTGTTCTCCGGCGTCGGCATCGGCATTGCTGTTGCCGGTCTGTTCGGGCTTGCCGCCGGGATCGAGGCCTGGAGTTCGCGGGTGACCTGGACCGTGCTTGGCGCGGTATCGGTCGCCCTTGCGGCGCTGCTCTGGCGGCCGCTCGGAACGGAGCCGCCACGCCCGGCGCAAACGCCATCGCAGAGCGCCCGCGCGCTGCCGCGGCCTGCGATCATCGCCGCCTTCTGCTACGCCACCTTCGGTTTCGGTTACATCATTCCCGCGACATTCCTGCCGGCACTGGCCAAGGGCTATATCGACAATCCCGCGCTGTTCGGCCTGGTCTGGCCGGTGTTCGGCGCGGCCGCGGCGCTCTCGACCCTGGCCAGCGGGTGGATCGGCCGCGGACTGGCGCCCTGGCAATTATGGACGCGGGCGAAGTGGGTGCTGGCGTCAGGCGTGCTCGCGCCGGCGATTGTCGTCAACGTGCCGACGCTGCTGTTCTCGGCGCTGTGCGTCGGCGGCACCTTCGTCATCATCACCATGGCCGGCATCAAGGAAGCGATGCGGCTCAAGGGCGAGCCGGCCTCGCTGGTGGTGGCCGTCATGACGGCGGCGTTCGGCGTGGGGCAGATTGTCGGTCCTCTGACCGTGAGCCTGCTCGACCGGTCAGGGCACGCTTTTGCGCTGGCGAGCCTCATCGCGGTAGGTGCCCTCGTCGCCGGCAATTGCGTGCTGCTCTATTGCGGCGGCCGTTCGAACCCGGCGAAAGAGACGGAGCCGGCTCGATTGGCAGAGCTGCAACATTCGCGTCGGGATGGCGAGGCCCAGGAAACGCCGGCCGGCAGGCTTGCAGGAACCGCTGATCGCAGGCAAATTCGCAGCTCCGGCGAAAAGACCAAGGAGCAGGGCCATGCAGCGCCGCCTCGCGGCGATCTTGGCGGCGGACGTGTCCGGTTACAGTCGGCTGATGGGGACCGATGAGATCGGAACCCTGACCGCACTGAAAGCGCACCGCCGCGAACTGGCCGATCGCTGCATTGGCGAACATCGCGGTCGCATCGTGAAGACGACGGGCGATGGCATGCTGGTCGAATTTGCAAGCGTCGTCGACGCGGTCGCCTGCGCCGTCACGATTCAGCGCGGCATGGCCAAGCGCAACGCCAAGGTGCCCGAGGAAAGGCGCATCGTTTTCCGCATCGGCATCAATGTCGGCGACATCATCATCGATGGCCACGATATTTTCGGGGACGGCGTCAATATCGCGGCGCGCCTGGAAACGTTGTGCGAGCCCGGCGGCGTCTGCATCTCGAGAGCCGCCAACGAGCAGATCAGGGACAAGCTCTCGCTATCCTTCGCGGATCTCGGCGAGCAGGCCGTGAAGAATATTGCGCGCGCGGTTGGGGTCTTTGGGCTCGGCGCCAGCGATATCGTCGCCATTCCCGAGACCGTCGATCTTTCGCCGACGGACGAGAGCGGTACAAGCCCTGCTGGTTCCTTCGAGCAGGAAATTCATTACTGTCAGGCCAGGGACGGCGTGCAATTGGCCTATTCGAGGATCGGCAACGGGCCGCCTCTGGTGAAGACCGGCAATTGGCTCACGCATCTCGAATTCGATCTCGACAGCCCGATCTGGGGCCGTCTCTACCGCGACCTGGCGAGCTACCGCGCACTGATCCGCTACGACGCGCGCGGCAACGGGCTGTCGGATCGCGAGGTGCCCGACGTCAGCTTCGCGCATTTCGTCGACGATCTCGAAGCCGTCGTCGATGCCGCCGGGCTTGATCGTTTTGCCCTGTTCGGCATCTCGCAGGGCTGCGCCGTGTCCATTGCCTATGCCGTGCGGCATCCCGAGCGGGTCACGCACCTGATCCTGCTCGGCGGCTATCCGCAGGGCTGGAAGAAACGTTCGAGGACGGCGGCGGAAAAGCAGGCCGGGGAAGCCATGATCACCCTGATGCGCGTCGGTTGGGGCCAGGAAAATCCGGCATTCCGGCAGATGTTCACGTCGCAATTCGCGCCTGACGCCAGCAAGGAGCAGGCGGAGTGGTTCAACGAGCTGCAGCGAATATCGACCTCGCCGGAAGACGCCGTTCGAAATCTGCTGGCGAACGGCGAAGTAGACGTCACCCAGCTGCTGCCGCAGGTGAAGGCACCGACGCTGGTGATGCATGCCCGCCAGGATGCGAGAGTCCCCTTCGAGATGGGCCGGCGCCTCGCGGCCGGCATCCCCGGCGCTCGCTTCGTGCCGCTCGAAAGCCGTAACCACATCGTACTCGACAACGAGCCGGCGTTCGACCGCTTCATGGAAGAAGTCAAGGCGTTCATCGCGCAATGACGCTGGTTCGGGCGACGCCGGCGGCGCGTCGAGCCCGGGGGGCGCGACGAGCTGGCGAGCGCCGCCATGACCGTCACACGATGCGCGAAGTCTTGTTGCCCCAATAGCGGTCGCGCAACAGCCGCTTGTAGAGCTTGCCGGTCGGCAGCCGCGGCAACTCGGCCTCGAAATCGATCGAGCGCGGTACCTTCTGGCGCGACAGCGAGCGGCTGCAGAACGCGATCAACTCCGCGGCAAGCTCCTCGCAGGGCTCGATGCCGGGCATCGGCTGCACCACCGCCTTCACCTCCTCGCCGAGATCGGAATTGGGCACGCCGAACACCGCGGCATCGGCGATCTTGGGATGGGTGATCAGCAGGTTCTCGCATTCCTGCGGATAGATGTTCACGCCGCCCGAGATGATCATGAAGGTGGCGCGGTCGGTGAGATAGAGATAGCCGTCGGCATCGACGTAGCCGACATCGCCGACCGTGCTCATGCTGCCGTCGGGCGAGCGCGCTTCTTTCGTGCGTGCCGGATCGTTGAAATATTCGAACGGCGATGCGGTCTTGAACCACACCGTGCCCGCGGTGCCGATCGGGCATTCCCGCATGTTCTCGTCGAGGATATGGAGATCGCCGAGCAGGACCTTGCCGACCGTGCCGCGGTGGGCGAGCCATTCCTCGCTGTCGCAGGCGGTGAAACCGAGGCCCTCGGTCGCGCCGTAATATTCGTGGATGATCGGCCCCCACCATTTGATCATGTCCTCCTTCACCAGCGCCGGGCAGGGCGCGGCGGCGTGAATGGCGATTTCGAGCGAGGACAGATCGTAGCGGGTGCGCGCCTCTTCCGGCAGCTTCAACAGGCGCGAGAACATGGTCGGCACGAGCTGGCTGTGGGTGATGCCCCATTTCTCGACCAGCGCGAGATAGTGCTCGGGGTCGAATTTCTCCATGATGATGGCGGTGCCCCCCATGCGGATGGTGAGATTGACCGCGGCCTGCGGCGCCGAATGATAGAGCGGGGCCGGCGAGAGATAGACCATGCCCTCGCGATAATGCCAGAGCTTTAGCAGGAAATCGAACAGCGGCATTTGCTGCGACGGCGGCTGCTCCGGCAACGGCCGCAGGATGCCTTTCGGCCGCCCGGTCGTGCCGGAGGAATAGAGCATCGCGGTGCCGACCATTTCATCCGCGATCGGCGTTTTCGGCAAACCGGCGGTCGCTTCCTCGAGGCCGACGATGCGCTCGCTCTCGCCTGGTCCATCGGCGACAATGCAGAGCTCGATCCGTTCGCATTGCTTGATCGCCTCGCGGGCGATGGCGAGCTTGGCGGTCGACGTAATGAGAACGCGCGAACAGCTGTTGTCGAGGATGTAGGCGAGCTCACCGGCGGTGAGATACGAATTGACACAGGTGAAATACAGCCCGGAGCGCTCGCCGGCACCGCAGCATTCCAGATAGCGGCTGTTGTTCTCCATGAAGATCGAATAGTGGTCGAGCCGCTTCAAGCCGCGTTTTCGGAACAGATGCGCGAGGCGGTTGCAGCGCGCTTCCAGCTCCCGGTAGGTCACGGCCTCGGCGGTCGACGCCATGATGAAGGCGGGCTGCAGCGGGCGCAGACGAGCGTGCTTGCCGGTATACATCGTTCGCCGCCCTCCCTACGCTGCCAAATCGAGGATTTCGCGCAGCTCGGCCGGCTCGGCGATCTTGCGCGGATTGCGCGGCACCCAGGGGGTCGACATCGCTTGCCGGGCGATCTCGTCGAAATGCTCCGAGGTGACGCGCACCTCGCGCAGGCTGCGCGGCATGCCGAGGTCGCGGATGAAGCGGTCGAGCACGTCGGCGGCCTCCTTGCCCGCCTGGCCCATCGCCTCGGACACCAGCGCCTGCCGCTCCGAATTGACGGATTTGTTCCAGCGCATCACGGAAGGCAGCATCACACAGGAGGTGTAGCCGTGCGGCACGCCATGAGCGGAGCCCAACACATAGCCGATGCCGTGGCTGGCGCCCATCGGTACGCCGGAGGTGAGTGCGCCGGTCGAGAGCCAGGTGCCGATCTGGCAATCCATCCGCGCGTCGAGATCCTGCGGATCGGCCTTCACCCGCGGCAGGCCGGAAGCCAGCATCGCAAGCCCCTTGAGCGCCTGCGCGTCGGCATAGGGATGCGCCTCGCGCGAGCAGATGCCCTCGACGCAATGATCGACGGCGCGGATGCCGGTCGAGAGGAACAGCCATTCCGGCGTGTTGAGGGTGATCGCGGGGTCGAGGATCACCGCATGCGGGATGGTCAGGCGGTGGCGGAACGATTCCTTGACCTTGGTGGCGGTGTTGGTGACGCCGGCATTGGCCGAGAACTCGCCGCCCGCGATCGTGGTCGGCACGCTGATCTGGCGCACATGAGGCGCGGTTATCGGCGGCGGCGCGCCCCTGACCGCGCGGATCTTGTCCATGGCGGCGACGTCGCGGATATTGTTGGCAAGGCAAAGCTGCACCGCCTTGGCGCCATCGGTGATCGAGCCGCCGCCGATGGTGACGATGAGATCGGCCTCCGCCGCGCGCGCCTGCTCGGCGGCCGCGATCACGGCTTGCCGCGGCGTGTGCTGCGGCATCGAATCGAAAATCGCGGCGCAACGGCCGCCCAGCGCGCGCTCGATTTGTGCGATCGCGTCGGTTTCGCGGCGAAGCGTGCCGGAAACCATCAGCAAGGCGCGGGACTTTTGCAGACGGTCCATCTGCGCAGCCAGCGCTTCCGCGGCGCCCTCGCCGAACACGACCTCGTCCATCGCGCCGAAAACGACACGTCCTCTATGCACGCCTGTCCTCCCCGGACACTCCTGTTATTGGGGAGAGAGTAGCGAAGGAATCGTGAGCCGTCATGCCCGAAGAAGTGCGTTTGGACTGCGGTCTCTGGAATGCCAGCTCGAACAGACGTGCTGCGTCCTCACCTCTCACCGTAAGGAGGTGCCACATTTTAAGCCCGCGCCGGCACCGCGGTCGGATGCACCTCTTCGTCCGGCAAGATGTTGGTCGAGATGTTCTCCTGATACGTCTCTGGACCGGCCCAGATCGCGATCGCGGTCAGGCCGGAGAGCAGTGCGGCATAGCAGGCGACCGGCCACCAGCTTCCGGTGAGGGAGACGAGATAGGCGGCAAGGAACGGCGCCGGGCCGCCGGCGAGCAGCGAGCCGGTTTCGCGTGCAAATGCAAAGCCGGCGAAGCGACGCTGCGGCGGGAACAGCTCGGCGAAGTAGGCGGCCTGTGGCCCGAACATCGCCGCGGTCACCACCGCGCGTGCGATGACGAAGGCCAGCGCGATCCAGATCCACTGCCTGGTCTCGACCATCCAGAAGAACGGGAAGGCGAAGGCCACGCCGCACAGCGCACCGAACAGATAAACCGGACGCCGGCCGACACGGTCGGACAGCGATGCAAAGCCGACAATCGCGAACAGCTCGATGGTGAAGGCCAGCATCAGCGCGCCCAGCGCCGCCGATTTCGGCACGCCCACCGTGGTGATGACATAGCTGAGGCCAAACACCGGGAACAGATAGCCGAGACCGTTCTCGGCGAGGCGAGCGCCAAGCACCACGAAGAAGTTGCGGGGGTGGCGGCGCAGCGCCTCCATCGCCGGATTTTGCTCCACCTTGCCGCGCGCAACCACGGCTTCGGTATAGACCGGCGTTTCCGTGACGCGCAGACGCACGAAGATGCCGACCAGGATCAACAGGAAGCTCGCCAGGAACGGCAGGCGCCAGCCCCAGGACATCAGGTCTTCATGCGACAACGGCGTCAGCAGCGCGAAGGCGCCGGCGGCGAGCAGATTTCCGATCGACACGCCGAGCGGGGCGAAGCTGCCCCAGAAGCCGCGCTGATGCGCTGGCGCATTCTCCACCAGATAGATCACAGCGCCGCCATATTCGGCGCCGGCGCCCAGCCCCTGGATCACGCGCATCAATACCAGGAGCAGCGGCGCCCAATAGCCGATCTGCGCATAGGTCGGCAGCACGCCGATCGCTGTCGTGCCGACGCCGATCATCAACAGCGTTGCGACCAGCACGGGCTTGCGTCCAAAGCGGTCGCCGAGCACGCCGAAGAGAATCCCGCCAAGCGGCCGTACCACAAAGCCGACGCCGAAGGTGAGAAAGGCCAGCATGGTGCCGATCACGACATCGCCCTTCGGGAAGAACAACTCGCCGAACACCAACGCGGATGCGGTGCCGTACAGAAAGAGGTCGTACCATTCGAGCGCGGACCCGATAGAGGCCGCAAAGATCACGCGGAGCCGCGATGATGGCGCCTTGACCGACGAAATCTCCGTCATTGTTCCTCCCGGTTGCAGCTCGTCGCGAGAACAAGACGCCCGCGTGGGTCGCGGGCGCTTCTGAAAGATCAGGCCGCCTTGGTGAAGTAGGCCTTCTTCGAGCCCGACTGGGTCTCGTAGATCGAGCCCTGGCGTTTTGCGGGCGGCAGCGGCATCCGCACCGGCACGGCGGTCAGCCGCGGCGCGACCACGATGTCGCCAGCGAGCAGGCGGCTGTTGAACTCGTCGAAATCCTTGACACCCAGCAGCGGCCAGGCGTCGCTGGCGGCCACTTCATAGAGCAGCAGATTGCGCGGGCGGTTGGAGGTGTTCATGGCCGAGCCGTGCAATGCGCGGACGTGGTGGAATGACATGCTGCCGGCCTTGCCCATGCAGGGCACCGCGCGCTCGATCTCGTCCTTGATCAGATCGGGATCGACCAGCCCGGCGAAATGGCCGTCATCGCCGTGATGGTTCCAGATCTCGCGCGTGTGCGTACCCGGCGTCACCAGCATTGGGCCGTTGGAGAGATCGCAATCGTCGAGCAACACGCCGATCGCGAGCACGTCGTCATTGCTGTGCGGATAGAACGCCCAGTCCTGGTGCCATTCGACCGGCGAGCCATACTGTGCCGACTTCATGTTGAGCTTTGAGCCGTGCAGGCGCAGGCCCGGGCCGAGCAATTTCGTCAGGATGTCGATGACCGGCTTGCTGCGCACGATCTCGTCGAAGATCGGGTGCACCTTGTGCGGGGTCTTGATCCGTCGCACCCGCGGATTTTCGCGGGTATGGCCGGGCTCGAGGTCGTAGACCTCATCATGCCCGGTGACCTCTGCGGCACCGGCGACTAGCTCGGCGACCACCTCGCGGACCCGCGCCAGCATCGACCGATCCAGCACTTCCGGCACCACGATCACACCGTCGCGGCGGTAGGTCTCGACATCCGTCTCCGAAATCATCGAATTCTCCGTGAAATCCCCAGCCAATCACCTATGATAGCGCTATCATTGCTGATGATAACGCTATCATTATGCCTGTTCAAGCGCCTTGATATATCCAGAGCGGAGATTTCAGAGTTCCAGCCATGCCGCCGCCCCACCTCGAGCCGCAAACTGTGCCGACCCTGTCCGCCGTGGCGGAGCGCGCCGGCGTGTCCGCGATCACCGTCAGTCGCGTGGTCCGGTTGCCAGACATGGTCGCGCCGCAGACCCGCGCCAAGGTCGAGGCGGCGATGCGGGAACTCGGCTATGTGCCCAATCAACTCGCCGGTGCGCTGGCCGGTGCGCGGACCAAATCGGTCGGCGTCTTGGTGCCGACGATCGCCAATTCGATCTTTGCCGATACAGTGCAGGGGTTGTCCGATGAGCTGGAGCCGCTCGGCTATGCCGTGATCCTGGCGCAGTCGCGCTATGATGCGGACCGCGAAGAGCGCGTGCTCTCGGCGCTGCTGTCGCGCCGGCCCGAGGCCATCATCATGGTAGGCTCGCCCGCGACCGAGGACGGCGCACGGCTGCTCCGCCGCGCCGGCATTCCGATCGTGGAGACCTGGGAACTTCCGCCCGAGCCGATCGACGCAGTCGCGGGTTTTGACAATTACGCGGCGGGCGGTGCGGTCGCGCGGCATCTGGTGGCACAGGGGCGAAAGAACCTCGCCTTCATCGGCGGCGACGATCCGCGCGCGACGCGGCGCTGGAACGGCTTTAGCGACGCCGCCCTGCGGGCAGGCTTGAACGCGCCACGCCGGCTGATACTGCAGCGCAATGCGACCGGCAGCCTGGTCGCGCTCGCAGAATTGTCCGATGTGGACGCGGTGTTTGCCGCCAATGATGCGCACGCCATCGGTTTCATGTCGGGCTTGCGCAGGGCGGGATTGTTGCGCGAAGGTCCGGCCGCCGCGCAGCCGGTCGCCGTGGTCGGGCTCGGCGACCTTGAAATGGGCCGGCTCATCTCGCCCGCCCTGTCGACCATCCGCGTGCATGGCGATGCCATCGGCCGCACCGCGGCGCGGCTGATGCTGTCGCGCGAAGGCCCGCGGCGCGTCGATCTCGGCTTCGAGCTGGTGCTGCGCGACAGCGGCTGATCAGCGGGTCAGCAACGGATCCACATTGGCGCGATCGATCGCATGTGCGGCGACGCTGTCGGCGGCCGGCGCCCGGCCGCAGTGCAACTGCCCATTCAGGCAGTGTCGCTCTCGCGATGATTATTCCACCCTCGCGGGCCGGGCGACAAAAAATATCGCCATAAAGCCGGTATATGGAGGTGGCGGCTGGGCCGCCTCGCGGTTGAACGCGCCGCGGTCAGGCCGCATGCTTTGACGCTGCCGCAAACGCCGCGGCATGGGGCAGAGGAGGTCTCCTTGAGCGCGACCAAGCCTTCAGAGCCTTCAAGTCAAATCAAGGCCGGTGTCGCGTCCATGGCCCGACTGCGTCCCTTGATGGTCGTGCTCGCGCTCACCTCGTGCGGTGAGAGGCCGCAACAGCAGGCGGCCGCGGCGCCGCCCGCGGTCACCGTCGCGCAGCCGGTGAAACGCACGGTCACCGATTGGGACGAGTTCACCGGCCGTTTCGAGGCGGTCGACGAGGTGCAGGTCCGCGCCCGGGTCGGCGGCTTCGTCACCAATGTCGAGTTCAAGGACGGCGACATGGTTCATGCCGGCGACCTGCTCTATATCATCGATCCGCGGCCATTCGAGGCCGTGGCGACCCAGGCCGACGGCCAGCTTGCCGATGCGCGCGCCAAGGCCGAGCTTGCCAGGCGCGACCTCGATCGCGGGCTGAACCTGGTGCAGACCAGTGCCGTCTCCGAGCAGGTCGTCGACCAGCGTCGCCAGGCCCTGCAGGCCGCCCACGCCGCCGAGACCGTCGCCGAAGGCGCATTAAAGGCCGCCCAGCTCAACGTCGAGTTCACCCATGTGGTGGCGCCGATCGCCGGCCGGGTCAGCCGTCATCTCGTCAGCATCGGCAACCTCGTGCAGGGCAGCGACAATGGCGGCTCGACGCTGCTCACCACCATCGTCTCGATGGATCCGATCTACATCTATTTCGACGTCGACGAGGCAACCTACCTGAAGAACAACAAGCTCTGGTTCGAAGGCAGGCGTCCGAGCTCGCGCGACACGCCGAATCCGGTGCAGGTGACGCTGACCGGCGAGAGTTTGCCCTCCCATGAAGGGCATATGGATTTTCTCGACAACCGGCTCGATGTCTCCACCGGTACGCTGCGCAGCCGCGCGGTCGTTCCGAATCACGACCTTTCGATCCTGCCCGGCCAGTTCGGCCGGGTGCGGCTGATCGGAAGCTCTGCTTACCAGGCCTTGCTGCTGCCGGATGCGGCAATTGCGACGGACCAGTCGCGCAAGATCGTTTTTGTGGTGAAGGACGATGACAGCGTGGAAGCGCGCGCCGTCGAGCTTGGCCCGCTCGATGACGGTCTTCGCGTCATTCGGACGGGGCTGAAGCCGGAAGACAGGGTGATCGTCGACGGCATCCAGCGCGCCCGCGTCGGCGCCAAAGTGTCCCCGCATGTGAGCCAGATCGGCAGCGGCAAGTCATGAATCTCGGCCGCCTTTCCATCAACCGGCCCATCCTGGCGATGGTATTGTCCATTGTGCTCTTGATCGTGGGGGCGATTGCCTACCGGACGCTGCCGGTCTCGGAGTATCCCGAGGTGGTGCCGCCGACGGTGGTGGTGACCGCCCAATATCCGGGCGCTTCCGCGCAAACCATTTCCGACACCGTGGCCGCTCCGATCGAGCAGCAGATCAACGGCGTCGAGGACATGCTGTATCTCTACAGCCAGGCGACCTCGAACGGCCAGCTCACCATCAC
>JAFAUV010000014.1 GCA_019243075.1 Bradyrhizobium sp. | reverse complement strand
GGAGGAGGTCTCGTAGTTCTTGCTCTTGTAGATCAGGTGCACCACGGTGACGGTGTTTTCCTTGGCGGCCTTGCGCAGATATTCGACCGAGGGGTCGTTTTGCAGATCTTCCGGCAGCTTGCCGATGAGGTCCCACACCGCCTTCCGCGCGTTGTGAATCTCCCGGTTCTTGTCGGTATTCATCCGGGTGCGACTGGAATAGCGAATGTCCTTTTCGCGCTCGGCCGCCTCCAGAAGCGTCTGCGGGAACGGCCCGCGCGCGCTGAACAGGTCGACCTGGAATATCAGGACGTCGCGGTCGGTCTCGGCGTCCAGCACGTAATCGAGCGGCGTATTGGAGGCAACGCCGCCGTCCCAGTAATATTCGCCGTCGATCATGATCGCGGGAAAGCCCGGCGGCAACGCGCCGGAGGCCATGATGTGCTCGGGCGCGATGCGTTTTCCCTGCCGCCTGAACTCGACATTGTCGAAATAGCGGAAGTTGCCCGAGGTGACGCCGACCGCGCCGACGGAGAGACGGCATTTGAGATCGTTGATGCGGTCGAAATCGACCAGCCGCTCCAAGGTCTTCCGCAGCGGCGAGGTGTCGTAATAGCTGAGCGACCCCGCGCTGCCGGGCGGCCACAACGGCGCCGGCGGAATGCGCGGGGTGAAGAAGCCGGGCACCCCGAAAGTCGCGATGATCGCGGCCGAGGTTTCGTTGAAGACCGCACGGCTTCGCTCGCCCTTGAGGACCGGATTCCAGGGCACCGGCGCCGAGACCATTTCCCAGAATTCCTTCAGCCGATCGACGCGCTTCTCGGCCTCGTTGCCGGCGATGATCGCGGCATTGACCGCGCCGATCGAGATGCCGGCGATCCATTCCGGCTCGAAGCCGTTGCGGCACAGCGCCTGAAAGGCACCGGCCTGATAGGAGCCGAGCGCGCCGCCGCCCTGCAGCACCAGCACGCGGCGCGCGCTTGCAGGTGTACTCGTCGCGTCCGGCTGGGGATGATCTGTCATTGGCTGGTCTGTGTTGGCACCGATGCTTATAGGAATGGACCCACGGTGGCGTCAGTTCACGATGGCGTCAACGGCCGCGAAGCAAAGCCTTGCGAGCGCTCGTCATCAAGCGCGGTCAGTGGACGCCAAAATCAGCGTCCAGAACACCTTGTATTTGGTATTGGGTGCATAGCTCGCGGCTATGCCCAGTTTTGTGACACCGCTTTTCAGCATGTTGGCCTTGTGCGGCGGCGAGTCGCGCCAGCCGGAAAACGCTTCCGCCAGCGTGTGATAGCCGGCGGAGACATTCTCGACCGCCGCCGTCGCCGGATAGCCGGCGCTGGCGAGCCTCTTCGCGAGCGGCGCGCGGACGTCGTGATCGAGCTTGTTCTTCTCCGCCATGATGCTGGACTGCGCCTCGGCCAGCGCCATCAGATCGGGGTCGACGCTCACCGCGCCGAGGCCGTTGTTCTGGCGGTATTGCGAAATCATCGAGGCCGCCGCCACGGGGTCCAGATGCGCGCCGGGGTCCGCCATGTTGACATACATGGCCGGCGTCTCGACGGGAGCTTCGGCTGCACAGCCTGCAAGTAATAATGTGATGAAAAGAGCCCCAAGTCTGCGCATCAATGACCCACCCCGGAATGAGCGGGCGTTGTTGCATACCAACCGTGGCCGAATGGTGAAGACGGCCTGAATTTTCGCGACGACGTCGTCGGGCTACGAAGCTTTCATCGTATGAATGCCGCATTCTGTCTTGGCCCGGCCGCGCCAGCGACCGGCACGTGCATCCTCGTCGGTCGCGGTCCGGCTGGTGCAAGGCATACAACCGACCGACTGGAATCCCGAGGCGAGCAATGGATGCGGCGGCAGTTCCGCGAGGTTGAAGATCGCCTCGATCGCCGCGCGCGAGACGTTGGCGAAGGGATTGAATTTCAACCGCGCGCCGTCGGCCTCGACGACCGGAATATCGGCCCGCAGGCCGCCCTGGAAGCGCTTGCGGCCGTTGATCCAGGCCGCGAACGGCCCTAGCGCGCGGGACAGCGGCTCGACCTTGCGGATGCGGCAGCAGGTGTCGGGGTCGGAAAACCACAGCTCGCGGCCGGCATCCTGGCGCGACAGCGTCGCTTCGTCGGGCTTGACCGAGCGGACATCGCGAAGGCCGAGCTTGTCGATCAGCGTATCGCGATAGGCGAGTGTTTCCGCAAATAGCCAGCCGGTATCGAGGAAGATCACGGGGATCGACGGATCGACGCCGGCCATCACCTTGAGCAGCGCGGCCGATTCGGTGCCGAAGGATGACACCAGCGCGACCCGATCGCGGCCGACGGCCTTCAACGCGGCCGCAACCACCTCGTGCGGCGAGGCATCGCGAAGCGCGCGGTCGAGTTCGTCGGCCTGCGGCCGAGCGGCGGCCGCAGCAGCGGACCCAACTTCAGGCGCGAACGCATTCACAGGCCGGCACTTTCGGAATGGCGAAGCTGCATGCGCCGATGCAGCGCGGTCAGCCGGCCATCGCCGGTCGGCTGGTAGAACACCGAATAACGCTGCGCCGTCTGGGCGAAGGCCTCGGCGTCGGCCTCTTTCTTCACTTCGAACGCGTCGAAGCCGGCGCGCAGCATGAACACGAACTGGTCGCGCAGCACCTGCCCCGTTGCACGCAATTCGCTGCGATAGAGATAGCGCTCCCGCAGCAGCCGCGCCTGGCTATAGGCGCGGCCGTCGCGGAATGTCGGAAATACCAGCGCGACGGCCCCAAGGCGATCGAGGAACGGCACGAGATCGTCGACGTCGCGGTTGTTCGGCCAGACCACGCCCACCTTCTCGGCGCGTGCGAACAGCGCTTCCGGATTTTCCAGGAAACGTGCAGCCGAGACCAGGACCCCGCCGCCGGGCGGCAGCGGGACGCCATCGGCGAGGTGGAAATAGGGGTCGGCGGTGATTTTCCCGCCCTTAACGAGTGGCATAGACGCGCTCCCTGAATGGCTCGACGCCGAGCCGCTTCACCGCGTCGATGAACAATTCGTCGGGCCTTGCGCGCAGCGCGAGATAGGCCTCGACGATATCTTCGACGACATCGGCGACCGCATCGAACTTGACCGCCGGTCCAATCAGCGTGCCGAGCTCGGCCTGCTCGTCGGCGCGGCCGCCGATGGTGATCTGATAGACTTCCTCGCCGTTCTTCTCGACGCCGAGAATGCCGATATGGCCGACATGGTGATGGCCGCAGGCATTGATGCAGCCGGAAATATTGATGTGCAGCCGGCCGATCAGCCTGGCGGTGTCGTGGTTGGCGAACCGCCGCGTCAGCTCCTGGGCGATCGGGATCGAGCGCGCGTTCGCCAGCGAGCAATAGTCGAGCCCCGGGCAGGCGATGATGTCGGAGATCAGATTGACGTTCGGCGTGGCAAGACCGAGCCTGTCGAGCGCCTTCCACAGCGCCGGTAGGTCGCGCCGCGCCACATGCGGCAACGCCAGGTTCTGCTCGTGGCCGACGCGGATTTCGCCGAACGAATATCTGTCGGCGAGCTCGGCCAGCCCGTCCATCTGGTCGGCGGTGGCATCGCCCGGAGGGCCGCCCACCGGCTTCAGCGAGATGGTGACGATCGCATAGCCCGCCGCCTTGTGCGGAAAGACCGAATTGGTGCGCCAAGCCTCGAATTTGGCATCCTGCGCCGCTTTGCGCAGTTCGCCGGGCATATGCGGCAGCTTCTCATAGGCCGGATAGAAGAAGCGGCTGCGAATATCCTCGACCACCTCGTCGTCGAGCTTCAATGCGCCGTCGCGCATCTGCTGCCATTCTTCCTCCACTTCCTGGGCGAACTTCTCGAGGCCGAGTTCGTGCACCAGGATCTTGATGCGCGCCTTGTAGATGTTGTCTCGGCGGCCGTACTGGTTATAGACGCGCATGATCGCCTCGACATAGCTCAGCAGGTCGCGGCCGTGCACGAACGGCTTGATAGTCTTGCCGATGAAGGGCGTGCGGCCGAGCCCGCCGCCGACCAGCACCTCGAAGCCGGTTTCTCCGGCTTCGTTCTTGTGCAGCCGCAGCCCGATGTCGTGGATCTTGATGGCGGCGCGGTCGTGCGCGGAGGCGGTGATCGCGAATTTGAACTTGCGCGGCAGGAACGAGAATTCCGGATGCAGCGTGGTGTATTGGCGCAGTATCTCCGACCAAATGCGGGGGTCCTCGACCTCGCCCGGCGCGACGCCGGCCCATTGATCGGAGGTGACGTTGCGGGTGTTGTTGCCCGAGGTCTGCATGGCGTGGATGCCGACTTCCGCGAGGTCGGCGAGTGCGTCGGGGAGCTCGGCAAGCTTGATCCAGTTGAACTGGATGTTCTGGCGGGTGGTGAAATGGCCATAGCCGCGGTCATAGCGCCGCGCGACGTGAGCCAGGCGCCGGAGCTGGTTCGACGAGAGCGTGCCGTAGGGAATGGCAACGCGGAACATATAGGCATGAAGCTGCAGATAGACGCCGTTCTGCAGCCGGAGGATCTTGAACTCGTCCTCTGTCAACTCGCCAGAGAGCCGCCGCGCCACCTGATCGCGAAACTCGGCGACGCGTTCGTCGAGCAGCGTGCGGTCGAAATCGTCGTAGAGATACATCGCTCAGATTCCGAACGTCACCGGCAGCTC
>JAFAUV010000251.1 GCA_019243075.1 Bradyrhizobium sp. | reverse complement strand
GCGCGACGCGCTCGCGCGGCAACAGCTGCCCGCGCTTGTGGAAGCGCTCCTTTGCGGCGCTGGATGCCGTGCGCGTGCGCTCCTCCAGCGCCCGCACCCGCGCGATCAGCGCCAGCATGCCGTCGCGGTTGGCCTCGAAGGCGGCGCTGCCGGTGGCGATGGTGTTTTCGATGACAGCCATGGTAACCTCTTGTCATTCCGGCGCGCGACAAACCGCAAGCCCGGAATCGGTAACCACCATCAGGAGCATGGATTGCCGGCTCGCGCTGCGCGCGCCCCGGAATGACGATGCGGGTCAGTCAATGCTTCGTCCCAAAAATCTTCCGTGCCTCCGCCGGGCTCGCAATCTCGCGCCCCGCGCGCTTGGCGCAAGCGGCCAGCGCCTCGACCAACGGCCCGTTGGAGGTCACCTTGGTGCCGTCACCGAGGTAGAACGTGTCCTCCAACCCGGAGCGCAGGTGGCCGCCGAGATCGGCGCAGCGCTGGTGTAGCGGCCAGATTTCGGCACGGCCGATCGCGGTGACCTGCCAATGCGCTTCCGGGGCCTTGAGCTTGAGCAGGATCGGCAACAATTCCGGATCGGCCGGCATGCCCGAAGCGACGCCCATCACGAAGTTATATTCGAGCGGCCCGGAATACATCCCGGTCTGCCGGTACATGCCGACACAGCGCACGATGCCGACATCGAAACATTCGAATTCCGGAATGGTGCCGGCGTCCTTCATCGCGTCGAGATAGTCCTGCACTTTCTCGACCGAGTTATCGAACAGCATCGGCGGCCAGGCCCAGCTGTTGTCGGCCTTCACCTTGAGATAATTCAGTGAGCCGGCATTGCAGGCGGCAATCTCCGGCCTGGTCTGACGCACGCAATCGAGCGCGCCCTGGTAATCCGGTCCGGACGTGCCCGTGGTGTGATTGATGATCACGCCGGGGCAGGCCTCGCGGATCGCCTGCTGGATATCCTTGGAAACTCCGACCTCCCAGGACGGCAGATGGCCTTTGTTTGGCGCCTGCTGTCGCAGATGGATATGCATGATGCTGGCGCCGGCATCGAACGCCGCCTTGGCCTCGCGCGCCATCTCCTCCGGAGTTACCGGCACTCGATGCTGTTTGGGATCGGTAAGCACGCCGTTCAGCGCGCAGGTGATGACAGCCTTGTCGCTCATGAAATGCCTTTGATCAGCGCGTGCAGGCGATGATGCCAGCCGGGCGCGATCGGCTGCTTGCGGCTACCCGCTGTCAAAGCGGTCCTGCCACCTGCCCGCTGCGGTAGATCAGGAGATCGCGCGAGCCGGAAAAGATCGCGCGCGGCTTCAGGCCATAGAAGCGCCGGATCGAATGGCTGAAATGGGTCGAGTCGGGGTAGCCGATGTCCTGTGCCAGATGCGCCAGGTTGAGGTCCTGGTTGGCGAAGTTGAGAAGATGCCGCGCGCGCTTCCAGGCGCGGAATGAGCGGAAGGAGATGCCGGTCTCCTGTTTGAACAGATGCAGGAAGCGCGAGGCGGAAAGTCCGGCTTCCGCCGCACAGGTCGCCGCCGTCACCGGCTCGCCGGAAAATCGGCCGATGCGGGCAATCGCTCGCACCACGCGCGGGTCGAGCGGGCGCTGCGGCAGGATCTCGCCGAAGCACATCCGGTCGAATCCGGCGCTGTCGATGTCGGTGCGGCATTGTCGCGTCAGCAGCATCTCGTAGGCGAGACGGATACGGTCCGCCAACGGCTCGCGCTCGGCGCCTTGCAGCCGCTTTTCCAAGGCCTCGAAGGTGCCGTCGGGGACGCTCTCCGGCTCGATCGTGATGCAGATGACGGAACGGTGGTCGCTGGTGATGGTGTGTCGCACGTTCGGCGCGACGGCGACCAGTTCGCCAAAGCCCTCGCGGCCGTCGGCGGTCGAAAGCCGCAAGCCACCGCGCAGCGCGACATAGATATGGAACGCGCCCGGACAGCGCTCGCGCGGCCGGCCGAGCAGCCCGGCGTAAAACACCCGGTCCGGCATGATCAGCATCAAATGGCCTGACGTCGCGGCTCTGTCGTCCATGGCGATCCTCCGCGCTCGGCTCTTGTGGCCGCTGCGCCGGATAGCACCTTAGCGCAAAATGCGGACCTGTCATCCAAGACGTTTGTCAGGACGCGTTGCAACGCCAGCCCAGCCGTCATTGCAAGCCGAATTGTCCGCCGGAGCTGGAAGAGCGCGGCGAGGGGTGCGGCAACCCGATCGGTTGCTCGGAAAAGTCTAGGTCGCGAGGTCCGCTTACGCCTTCGTCCTTGGCGCAACATTCTGTTCGACGCCCGCCTTTTTCTCGGCCGCAACCGCCCGCTGGTATGCCACCCTCTGCTGCAGGCGTCCCCAGTAGGCAGAGACGTGAGGTCCGAAATCCCCGGCGAGCCCGATACTGCTGGCCAGCCGCAAGGCGTAGCCGATGACGATGTCGGCGGCCGTGAAGCGGCCGGCGCATAGCGTTTCCGTCTTCGCCATCGCGGCTTCCACCGCACGCAGCCGACCGCGGAACCATTTGGCATAATCGGTCGCCACCTGGGCGTTGCGCCGCTCCTCCGGCTCGAGCTGGGTGTAGCGGAGCACCAGGGTCTGCGGAAAGGTCAGCGTCGCGTCGGAGAAATACATCCAGTTCAAAAACGCGCCATAGGCCGGATCACTCTCGACGACCATCAGCGGCGTCGGGCCATATTTGATGCCGAGATAGTGACAGATGCCGGAGGACTCCGTCATCCTGGTCTCGCCATCGATCATCAACGGGATGGTGCCGAGCGGGTTGAGAGCAAGATATTCCTTGGCAAACACCCGGGGCGGGAACGGCAGCATTTTCAGCTCATAGCCGAGCCCCATTTCCTCCAGCATCCAGAGCGGCCGGAACGAGCGCGCGCCGTCGCAGTGATAGAGCGTGATCATGTCCCGTTCCCCTTCTTCATTCCCGACATGACAAAGAATCACAATCCCATCTGCCGAGAGGCGAGGTCCTTCATGATTTCCTCGGTGCCGCCGCCGATCGCGTTGACCTTGACCTCGCGGTAGATGCGCTCGACCTTGATGCCACGCATGAAGCCGGCGCCGCCGAAGATCTGGACCGCTTCGGAGGCGCAGAACGCCATGGTCTGCGTCGCCTGGTTCTTCATCATGCAGATTTCGGCCACCGGGCTTTCGCCGTGTTCAAGTCGCCACGCCAGCATTTCCAGCATCGCCTGCGAGGCGGCAACCTTCTGCGCCATGTCGACGATCTTGTGGCGGATCACCTGGTGCTGTGCGATCGGCTTGCCGAACGTCTTGCGTTCCCTGGCATAGGCGGTCGCCTCCTCGACGCAGACGCGGGCATAGGCCGTGCAGCTTGCCGCCATGCCCATCCGCTCGCTGTTGAAATTATGCATGATCAGCTTGAAACCCTGGCCTTCCTCGCCGATCAGGTTCTCGGCCGGCACGCGGCAATCGTCGAAATGCAACGTCGCGGTATCCGACGCCCACCATCCCATCTTCTTCAGTTTGGTGCGCGACAAGCCCGGCGTATCGCCTTCGATCAGGAGCAGGCTGACGCCGGATGCGCCCTCGCCGCCGGTCCGCACCGCGACGGTCAGATAGTCGGCGCGCACGCCCGAGGTGATGAACGTCTTCTCGCCATTGACGACGTAGTGGTCGCCGTCGCGGCGGGCGCGGGTGCGCAAATTGGCGACATCGGAGCCGCCGCCGGGCTCGGTGATCGCCAGCGCCGAGATTTTCCTGCCCGACAACACGTCCGGCAGCACCCGCGCCTTGACCGCGGGTCGCGCCGCACGCGCGATAGGCGGCGAGCCGATGGTGTGGCTCATCAGGCTTGCGGCTATCCCGCCCGCGCCCGCGCGCGCGAGTTCCTGGCTCGCGACGATCTTCATGAACTGGTCGGCGGGTATGCCGCCGAACTCTTCGGGAAAGCCCAGGCCCAGGAGGCCGATGCCGGCCGCCTTCTCATAGAGCCTCCGCGGAAACTCCCCGGCCTCGTCCCATTCATGCGCGTGGGGCTCGATCTCGTTGCCGACAAAGCGGCGCATCACCTCGCGAAAGGCTTCGTGCTCGGCGGTGTAGAACGGGCTTGGCATGGCCGGCAATTCCCTTGAACGTTTTTGCAAGATGGCGGCAACGCTGCGCGTCAACTTGCGTCCAGTAGCTGAGGCGGGCGTGATATTCCGCACTGCAGCATGTCAGCGACTGCACGCAAGATCGATGGCCTTGATCGGCCACTCTGGCACTGGCACTCATGCCCAAAAGTCCCGCTGGCGAGAGCCTCGGGAGTTGGGCATGGTGCGCGTAGTTCATGATGCGAGCGGAACGCATTGCATCATGCATCAATCTCATGATTGAGCATGATCTTTTCGCGAAGCCGGTTTCCACTTTTCCGGCCCATGCTCCAAAGCCGAAACAAGGGTTTTCCGGCAACGACCGCGCTACAGGGAGGATGACTTGGCCGTCCGCTACTACGACTGGATCGCGCATTTCGGCCGCCGCACGCCGCACAAGACAGCCGTGATCGATCTCGCGAGCGAACGCCGCTTCACCTACGCACAGTTCGACGCGCGGATTTCGCGCCTCGCCGCGCATCTGCGTGACCAATTGAAGATCCTGCGCGGCGACCGCGTCGCCGTGCTCGCGCTCAACAACACCGACACGCTGGAAGTGCAGTTCGCCTGCGGGCGGCTCGGTGCGGTGTTCCTGCCCCTCAACACGCGGCTGACCGTTCCCGAACTGCAATACATCGTCGGCGACGCCGCGCCGAAGGTGATGGTGCACGACACCGATCTGTCGGAGACCGCGCTCGCTGTCAGCAAGCTCTGCAACATCGAATCCACGCTGCTGCTCGGTCCTGACGGATCCTATGAAGCCGCGATCGCCTCGGCAAAACCGCTCGACCGCATCGAGCATGTCACGCTC
>JAFAUV010000025.1 GCA_019243075.1 Bradyrhizobium sp. | reverse complement strand
CGGCAGCGGAACGATCGGTCCGCTCGATCTTCTCATTGCCGGCGTCGGCATCAGCAGCGCGCTGCTGCTGTTCGTGTTCCTGCGCTACACCAAGCTCGGCTGGGCCGTGCGGGCGACCGCGCAGGATCGCGATGCCGCCATGCAGATCGGCGTCGACGTCAACCGCGTGAACCAGACCGTGTTCGGCATCGCCGCCGCGCTCGGCGGCCTTTCGGGCATGCTGGTCGGCATGTATTACAACCAGATCGACACCGCGATGAGCCTGCAGGCGACGCTCAAGGGCGTAGTCGCAGAGGTGGTCGGCGGCGCCGGCAACGTGCCGGGGGCGGTGGTCGGCAGCATGCTGCTGGGCCTGGTCGAGAGTTACGGCGTCGCCGCGTTCGGCACCAGCTACCGCAATCTCTTCGCCTTCCTGCTTCTCATCCTCGTGCTGGTGCTGCGGCCGAACGGGCTGTTCGCGAGCGCCAGGCAAGCGCCGCCGGAACCCATGACCGGCACCTTCATCGCACCCAGCCGCCCGGTCCGTATCCCGCGCTGGGCGATGGCGATTGCGATCGGCGCATTGGCGTCGTTGCCTCTATTTCCCGTTTCATCCTACCTGCTGCAGACCCTCATCAACGCCTGGCTGCTCGGCATGCTGGCGCTCAGCCTGACTTTGGTCGCGGGCACGATCGGCCAGGTCTCGCTGGGACATGCGGCGCTGCTTGCGATCGGCGCCTATACCTCGGCGTTGTTGTCGCTGCGATGGTCGGTTCCGGTCGGCATTGCGATCGTCGGCGGCGGGCTGATGAGTGCCGCACTCGGCACGCTCCTGATTTCGCCGTCGTTTCGCCTGCGCGGGCACTACGTCTCGGTCGCGACCTTGGCGATCGGCGAGATCGTGTCGCTGGTCATCCTGAACTGGGAATCGGTGACCAACGGTCCGATCGGGCTTTCGGGCATTCCCCCACTGTCGCTGTTCGGCCATGACCTCGTCGGCCCGGCATCGGTCTACTGGTTCAGCTTCGCCGTCATGGTTCTGCTCGCGCTGTTGCAGGCGAGGCTGCTCGGCTCGCATCTCGGGCGCTGTTTTCGTGCGATCCGCGACGACGATGTCGCGGCGCGCGCCTATGGCCTCAGCTTGAACCGCTACAAGGCGCTGGCCTTCATCTTCGGCGGCTTCGCGGCCGGCGTCAGCGGCGGCATCGCCGCGCATCTTTATTCCTACATCAACCACGAGACCTTCAATACCCAGCAATCAATTCTGGCGCTGACCGTCGTGATTCTAGGCGGGCTGGGCAATGTCGCCGGCGCGATCCTGGGGTCGGTGGCGCTGGTTGCCCTGCCCGAACTTTTCCGGATCGCCGCCGAATATCGCATCCTGATCTTTGGGATCGTGCTTCTGTTCCTGGTCCGGTTCAGGCCGCAGGGCCTGCTCGGAACCATCTGATGGCCAAGAGCACGTCCTTGCTGTCGCTGTGTGGCTTGACCCGGACGTTCGGAGGATTGACCGCGGTCGACCATATCGATCTCGAGCTCGGCCGGGGCGAGCTCGTGAGCATCATCGGGCCGAATGGCGCCGGCAAGACGACCCTGTTCAATCTCGTCACCGGGCTCGACCGGCCCGACGCCGGCGCGGTGCGCTTCGATGGAAAGGACATCACGGGCTTTTCGCCGGAAACGCTTGCGAGCCATGGCGTGGCGCGCACGTTCCAGCTCGGTCGCGTGTTCGGCAATCTCAGCGTCATGGACAATGTCCTGATCGGCGCACATGCGCAGCTTGCCGCCGTCAGACCCGAGATTCCTATGATCGGGGCCCTGCTCGAGCTCATCCTGGCGCTGCTGCGGCCTGCCTCGGTCAAGGCTGAAGAAGAGCAGATGCGCGCGGAGGCGAGAGCGATCCTGAAGCGGTTTGGCGATCGTCTGCTGCCGCGGATCGATCAGCCGGCCTACAGCCTGTCCTATGCCAATCGCCGCCGCGTCGAGATTGCGCGCGCGCTCGCGCTTCGTCCGCGTCTTCTCCTGCTCGATGAACCGACAGCAGGCATGAATCCGACCGAGACGGCCGAGATGCAGGCGCTCATTGCCGAGCTCAAGGCCGAGGGGCTGACGATCCTCTTGATCGAGCACAAGCTCGATATGGTCATGCGTCTGTCCGATCGCGTGATGGTCATCGACGAAGGCAGGAAGATCGCCGAAGGCGCGGGCGAGGAGGTACGGAACGATCCGAAGGTGATCGAGGCCTATCTCGGTCACGGATTGTCGCCGTCGGCGAGCGGCGAGCGGGAGACGGCGGCATGAGCGAGGTGACATCTGCAGCCGAGCCGCTTCTGCGGCTGACCAAAATCGACACGTTCTACGGCCAGGCCCAGGTGCATTTCGATCTGTCGATCGACGTGCCGCGCGGCCATATCGTCTGCCTCCTCGGCGGCAATGCCAGCGGCAAGTCGACGACCATGAAGATCATTCTCGGCCTGGTCCGGCCGCGGTCGGGCGAGGTGATGTTCGATGGCGTCTCGACGCTCGGCCTGACCACGCCGCAGATCGTCCGGCGCGGCATCGCCTCCGTGCCGGAAGCGCGCCGGCTGTTTTCGGACATGAGCGTCAAGGAAAACCTGCTGATGGGCGCCTTCGTGCGCAACGACTCCGCCGAAATCGCGCGCGATCTCGAACGGCTGCTGGCGCTGTTTCCAAAACTCGGACAGCGGCTGTCGCAGCGTGCCGGCTCGCTCTCGGGCGGCGAACAGCAGATGGTTGCGATGGCGCGCGCGCTGATGAGCCGGCCGCGGCTGATCGTCATGGACGAGCCGACCATGGGCCTATCTCCTCTCTACGTCGATCGCGTCCTGGAGCTGATCCGCACCGTCAACAAGGAGGGCGTGTCGATCTTCATGGTCGAGCAGAACGCAAGCCTGGCGCTCGACATTGCCCATGAGGCCTACGTGCTGCAGACCGGCCGCATCGTGCTGTCCGGCCCGGCGCAGACGCTCAAGGACGATGCGCGAGTGCGCGACGCCTATCTCGGCGGCGCGGATGCCGCATGAAAATCGATCAGCCGCAGCCGCGAAGCCCGTAATCCTACGGGGTCGCATTAAGGCGCTTTTAGCCTCCGTTAATTAAGGTGACCGGCACAACCCCTTTGGAAGCGGAACATGCGGATCGGGCGGCTTTTTGCGGCGTCAATGCTCTCGGTGACGGCTCTCGCGGTCATTCTCGGCGCGGAAGTACTTGTTCCGCAGGCTCGCAGCTATGCGGACAAGACCGAGGCGATCAGGGCGGTGAAGGCCTTCGGTGCGGTGCTGGCGGTCGGCCAGCAGGTCGCGGCCCATCGTGCGCCCTATCTCACTCCGCTGTTCCAGGATGCCGCGGCGACGCCAGCTCAACTGGAGGCCGTCGCGAAAGCGGTGCAGGCCACCGATGCGGCCATCGCCGATGCGAGGGCCGCTGTCGGCGGGCTGAGCGACCGCGAGACCATCCTCGCGGGGCTCAACCAGGCCGCGGCAAAGCTGGTTGATCTCCGCAATGCGTCAGACCGCGCGCTAGCCGTGCCGTCCGGCGCGCGCGACCCGGCGGTGGTCAATGGCTTCATGCCCGGCATCGCCCAGGTGGTGGTGCTTATCGAGCCGGTCCTCAATCATCTGGAAAGCGATGTGGCGGCGGCGGATGCTTCGCTGTCACCGCTGCTCAGCGTCGCCCGCACCGCTCAGGATTTTCGAATCTCGGCTGGAGCCCGTGCCGGGACGATGTCGCCTGCGTTGAGTGCCCACCGGCCGCTGACGTCAGCGGAACTTGCCATGATGCACCGTGCCCAGGGACGGGTCGAGTTGGATCGCGAGCGGATCGAGGCCGGCCTGGACCAACTTGGCCATCCAGCAAAACTCGCCGAGGCGCTGAGCGAGGCGATCGACGCCTATTTCGGGCGAGCGGTGCCGGTCATCGAGAAGGAGATGCCGGCCGCGCGCGGCGACGGCAAATACTCGATCAGCCCCGACGAACTCGCCGCGGTGGTCCTGCCGGCGGTGCAACGTTTCTTCGTGGTGCGCGATGCGGCGCTGACGGAGGCCGCCGAACGCGCGCAGGCGGCGCGGCAATCGGCGCTCATGATGCTGGGACTGGCGGTGGCTGCCGTCGTAGCGCTGCTCGGCGTGCTCGCCGGCGTCACCGTGATGCTGCGTCGTCGCGTGATCGCCCCGCTGGGGCAGCTGACGGACGTGGTCGGCAACCTCGCGGCGGGCCGTCACGACGTGACGATCCCCTCGAGCGCGCGCGCGGACGAAATCGGATCGATGGCTTCCTCGCTGCAGGTTTTCAAGGAGGCGCTGATCGCCAAGAAGGCCGCGGACGAGGCCGCCGCCGTGGAGGCCGATGCGAAAATCCAGCGTGGACAGCGCGTCGACCAGATCACGCGCGATTTCGAAGCCATGATCGGCGAGATCGTCAATGTCGTGTCGTCCGCATCCGGCGAATTGGAGATTTCCGCGGGTACGCTGACGGGCACGGCCGAGCGTTCGGAAGAACTGACTGCCAAAGTGGCGTCGGCTTCCGAAAATGCCTCCGGCAATGTGCAGTCGGTGGCGTCAGCGACGGAAGAAATGGCTTCCTCGGTGAACGAGATCAGCCGCCAGGTGCAGGACTCCGCGCGCATCGCGGGCGAGGCGGTGGATCAGGCACGTCGGACCAATGATCGGGTCGGCGAGCTTGCCAAGGCGGCGGGACGGATCGGCGACGTCGTCGAGCTCATCAACACGATCGCCGGGCAGACCAATCTGCTGGCGTTGAATGCCACCATCGAGGCGGCCCGCGCCGGCGAGGCCGGACGCGGATTTGCGGTGGTCGCCTCCGAGGTGAAGGCCCTGGCCGAGCAGACCGCCAAGGCGACCGGCGAGATCAGCCAGCAGATCAGCGGCATTCAGGCCGCCACGCAGGAATCGGTCGCGGCCATCAGGGAGATCGGCGACACCATCGGCCGGATGTCGGAAATCGCCTCCGCGGTCGCGGCGGCGATCGAGGAGCAGGGGGCGGCCACGGCGGAGATCTCCCGCAACGTTCAGCAGGCCGCGCATGGCACCCGGCAGGTGTCCGCCAACATCGCCGACGTGCAGCGCGGTGCCAGCGAGACGGGATCGGCTTCGGCCCAGGTGCTGGTAGCCGCCAAGTCGCTGTCGAGCGAAAGTACGCGGCTCAAGCGCGAGGTCGGCAAATTCCTGAGTTCCGTGCGGGCGGCCTGACCTGGTCGGCCATTCCCGGCGGGGAATCTTTCGCCGACGTGATGATGCGGGTTGGCGGCTGGATGGAGCCGCTCGCTAGCGGTGGCGGGGACCGGCGGCCGCGGCAAGCTTGGGTTCCCCGGCGGTCCGCGCCAGCGCCATCACGGCCACGCTCACCACGCGGTCGATGACGTCTTCCACGTCGTCGACATCGCATTTGCCCTCGGACAGTTTGGCCAGCCGCTCACTGTCGCGCACGGTCTGCTGCGCCATGGCGAGCGCGAAGTGCAGGCCCCAATAGAGCTCGACATCGCTGCGGTCGGGCAGCGACCGGCGCATGGCGGCGATGAATTTGCGCAAATGATCGATCTCGCGGTTGCGGATGCGGCGGATCGCCGGCACGGACTCGATGCTCACGCGGATCATGAAGCGCGCCGGAGTCGAGCGCTGGTTCTCCGGGCCGAGGCAACCGCGCAAGGTGGGGCCGACGAGGGCGCGCAGCACCTCGGAAATGTCGGCGCGGCCGTTGCCGGCTTCTTCGGCCTCGCGCAGCTCGCGCAGGCGCTCCTTGTTCAGCGCCAGGCTGCGCGTGACGAACAATTCGGCGATCAGTTCGTCCTTGGAGCCGAAATGGTAGTTCACCGCGGCGAGGTTGACGTTCGCCTCCGCCACGATGTCGCGCAGCGTCACGTCGCCAAAGCCGCGGTCGGCGTAGAGCCGCTCGGCGGCGGCGAGGATGGCGGTTCTGGTCTGATCGCTCGGCATGGGCATCCCTCACGAGGAGAGTTGCATTTCAAACGTTTGTATGAAACTATCGTTTCAAGGTCGGAAATGTCAATCTGAATGTCCGGCCTCTCACCCCTCGTGCTGCGCCGCCCTTGGCGGGGCTTGCGGCGCGCTCATGGCGGGGAGAAAGTGCGGCCCAACGATTTCGAAGAGAGCAGGCGAGGAGCGTCCGATGGATTTCACGATGTCCGACAAGCAGAAGGAATGGCTCGGCCGGGTGCAGGCCTTCATGACCACCCATGTCCGTCCCGCCGTGCCGATCTACCAGCAGCAGGATGCCGAGGGGCCGCGCTGGAAGGTGATCCCGATCCTGGAAGAGCTGAAGAAGAAGGCGAAGGCCGAGGGCCTCTGGAACATGTTCCTGCCGCCGTCGTCGCATGAGGACGATGAATTCCGCGGGGCCGGACTGACCAATCTGGAATACGCGCCGCTCGCCGAAGAGATGGGCCACATCGGCTGGGCCTCCGAGGTGTTCAACTGCTCGGCGCCGGACACCGGCAACATGGAAGTGTTCATGCGCTACGGCAGCAGGGAGCAGAAGCGCAAATGGCTGAAGCCGCTGATGGAGGGCGAGATCCGCTCCGCCTTCCTGATGACCGAGCCGGCGGTGGCCTCGTCGGACGCGACCAATATCGAGACCCGCATCGAGCGGGATGGCGATCACTACGTCATCAACGGTCGCAAATGGTGGTCGTCCGGCGTCGGCGATCCCCGCTGCAAGATCGCGATCCTGATGGGCAAGACCGACCCCACCGCCGCCAAGCACCAGCAGCAGTCGCAGATTCTCGTTCCGCTCGACGCGCCGGGCATCACCATCGAGAAGATGCTGCCGGTATTCGGTTTCGACGATGCGCCGCACGGCCATGGCGTGGTGCGGCTCGACAATGTCCGCGTGCCGAAGGAGAATATCCTGCTCGGCGAAGGCCGCGGCTTCGAGATCGCGCAGGGCCGCCTCGGTCCCGGCCGCATCCATCACTGCATGCGCACCATCGGCAAGGCCGAGGAGGCGCTGGAGAAGATGGTCAAGCGCCTTTCGTCGCGTACCGCCTTCGGCCGCAAGATCATCGAATACTCGATCTGGGAGCAGCGCATCGCGGAGGCCCGCACCGACATCGAGATGAACCGGCTGTTGTGCCTCAAGGCCGCCGACATGATGGACAAGGTCGGCAACAAGACCGCCCAGCTCGAGATCGCCATGATCAAGGTGGCCGCGCCCAACATGGCGCTGAAGATCATCGACCAGGCGATCCAGGCCTATGGCGCGGCCGGCGTCTCCGATGACGCAGGGCTTGCGCGCGACTACGCCTCGATGCGCACCATGCGGCTCGCCGACGGTCCGGACGAGGTGCATAACCGCGCCATTGCCAGACTTGAACTTCGGAAGTATGCAAACGCTCCGACCAATCATTAAAAAGGGAGTGCCGACGGCGCTCCCTTGAAAAAAAGATCAGGGAGCGTCGTCGTGACGGATTTCGTCAAGAAGGACGAGGAGTTTTCCGGCACCAAGCCGGTCGAGGAGCGGCATCGCATCA
>JAFAUV010000281.1 GCA_019243075.1 Bradyrhizobium sp. | reverse complement strand
TACGACTACGGCCGCTATACCGTGCAGAAATGCGGAGTCTGGAGCCAGGGCCCCGTGCTGCTGCAGCAATTGGCGCTGCTCAGGGGTTTTCAGCTCGACGGCCTTGACCCGACCGGGCCCGAGTTCATCCATCTGCAGATCGAATGCGCCAAGCTCGCTTACGCCGATCGCGAAAAATTCTACGGCGACCCCAGGTTCAACGAAATCCCGATCCAGACGCTGCTCTCGGATAGCTATAATGACGAGCGCCGCAAGCTGATCACGGACAAGGCTTCGCTTGATTTCACTCCGGGCTCGGTCGAAGGCTTCGGCTCGGTGGTGAAGCTGCGCCGCGCCGAAGGACACCGCGAGGCGGTCGGCGCCATGGGCGCGGGCGAGCCCACCGTCGGCCGCTTCGGCGAGGTGCGCGGCGACACCGTGCATTTCGACATCATCGACACCGCCGGCAACATGATCTCGGCCACGCCCTCGGGCGGCTGGCTGCAATCCTCGCCCGTCATCCCCGACATCGGCTTCTGCCTCGGCAGCCGTGCGCAGATGTTCTGGCTCGAGGAGAACCACCCCGCTTCGCTCGCACCGGGCAAGCGGCCGCGCACCACGCTGTCGCCGACCATGGCGTTGCGCGACGGCGAGCCGTATCTGTCCTGGGGCTCGCCGGGCGGCGACCAGCAGGATCAATGGATCACGCAGTTCTTCCTGCGGCATGTCCACGCCAACCTCAACCTGCAGGAAGCGATCGACGCGCCGGCCTGGCACTCCGAGCATTTCCCGATCTCGTTCTGGCCGCGCACCGCGCGACCCGGCGTGCTCGTGGTCGAGAACCGCGTGCCCAGGCAAAGCCGCGACGAGCTGGCCCGCCGCGGCCATGTGGTCGAGGTCGGTCCCGACTGGTCGGAAGGCCGCCTGACCGCCGCCTCCAAGATCGGCAAACGCCGCCGCGCCGCCGCCAATCCGCGCGGCATGCAGGGCTACGCCGCCGGCCGCTAAGAAGGAGATCAGTCCCGGAGAATGATGATTTCGTATCAGATCGCGGAGCGAGCCACAGACTTCACCTCGCCCCGCTCGCGAGGAGAGGGAGAGGGCCAGAGATGACCTGGTCGATCGTTGCGAGAGATAGCGCCAGCGGCCAGTTCGGCATCGCGGTTGCGACGAAGTTCTTTGCCGTCGGCGCGCGCGTTCCGCATATCGCGGCCGGCATCGGCGCCGTCGCTACCCAGGCACTGGTCAATCCCTATTACGGCATCGATGGCATCAGGATGTTGCGCGAGGGCAAGAGCCCGCAGGACGTACTGGCCGCATTGCTCGCGGCAGACAGCGGTCGCGAGAGCCGACAGCTCCATATCATGGATGCCCAGGGCCGGATCGCGGCGCACACCGGCAAGCATTGCGTCGACTGCTGCGGCCACGTTTGCGGCGATGGCTTTTCCATCGCCGGAAACATGCTGGCGGGCGCGGCCGTGCTGGATGACACCGCGAAGGCCTATGGCGCCAACGGCCAATTGCCGTTCGCGCAGCGACTGATCGTGGCCCTGCGCGCGGGCGAAGCGGCCGGCGGCGACAAGCGCGGCAAGCAATCGGCGGCGCTGCTGATCCACGACACCGAGGAATGGTCGGCGCTCGATCTGCGGGTGGACGATCATGCCGATCCGCTCGCCGAGCTGGAGCGGCTGGAACGCGTCAGCCGCGAGCGCTGGGTGCATTTTCGCGGCTTCCTGCCGACCAGGAAGAATCCGGCCGGCATCATCGACCGCGCCATCATAGAGGCCAGCATCGCCACCGCATCCGCAGAGAACGCATGAACGCGCCCCCTCTGATCGAGATCCAGCGCTTGCGCGTCTTGTTCCGTGGCGACGACGGCCGCACCACCCACGCCGTCGACAGCGTCGATCTCGCGGTCGATCATGGCGCGACGCTCGGTCTGGTCGGCGAATCCGGCTGCGGCAAGAGCGTCACCTCGCTCGCCATCATGGGCCTATTGTCAAAACGATCGGCCGAGGTGTCCGGCTCGATCCGTTTCGATGGCTTCGATCTGCTGCAAGCGGGCGACCAGACGCTGCGGGATCTGCGCGGCAACCGGCTCGCCATGATCTTCCAGGAGCCGATGAGCTCGCTCAACCCGAGCTTCACGATCGGTGACCAGATCGTCGAGACCATCCTGCGCCATCGCGGCGGCTCGGCTCGTGCCGCGCGCCAGCGCGCGATCCAGCTCCTGGGTCGCGTCCACATCCCCTCGCCCGAAAAGCGCATCGACGAATTTCCGCACAGGCTTTCCGGCGGCATGCGCCAGCGCGTGATGATCGCAATCGCGCTCGCCTGCGATCCGCGCCTTCTGATCGCCGACGAGCCGACCACCGCGCTCGACGTGACCTTGCAGGCGCAGATCCTCGAATTGATGCGCGAGCTGAAGTCCGAAGGCGGCGCGGCCATCATCCTGATCACGCATGATCTCGGCGTGGTCGCCGAGGTGTGCGACGAGGTCGCCGTGATGTATGCCGGCGAGATCGTCGAGCGCGCCGCGGTCGATGAGCTGTTTTCCTCGCCGCAGCATCCCTACACGGTCGGCCTGCTCGGCTCGATGCCCAGGCTCGATCGCCGCGCCCAGCAGCTCGCCACCATCGACGGCATGGTGCCGAACATGGCCCGGCCACCCATCGGTTGCCGCTTTGCCGCGCGCTGCCCGTTCGCGGTGGATGCCTGCACCAAGGCGCCACCGCCGCTCGCGGAGGTCTCGCCCCGTCATGCCTCGCGCTGCATCCGCGCGCCGCTGGAAAGGCTGGTGTCGTGACAGCCCTCCTCGAAGCGGAGAACCTGGTCAAGCATTTTCCGGCCTCGCGCAATCTGTTCGGCCGACCGACATCGTTGGTGCGGGCCGTCGACGGCGTGAGCTTTCATGTCGATCGCGGCGAGACGCTGGCGCTCGTCGGCGAATCCGGCTGCGGCAAATCGACGGTGAGCCGGCTGGCGCTGCGCCTGATCGAGCCCGATGCGGGCAGCCTCCGCTTCGACGGGCGCGACCTGCTCGCGCTCGATGCCGACGAACTGCGCGGCTTTCGCCGGCAGGCGCAGATCATCTTCCAGGACCCTTACGCCGCGCTCAATCCGCGCATGAGCGTGAGCCAGATCCTGGGCGAGCCGCTCGCGCTGCATGAACTGGTGCCGCCATCGCGACGCCGCGCGCGGATCGAGGAGCTATTGCGCCTGGTCGGGCTCGAGCCGCGCTTGGCCCGCCGCTATCCGCACGAATTTTCCGGCGGCCAGCGCCAGCGCATCGCGATTGCGCGCGCACTCGCGGTCGAGCCGAAACTCATCATCTGCGACGAGCCGGTCTCGGCCCTCGACGTGTCCATCCGCTCGCAAATCCTCAACCTGCTGCGCGACCTGCAGGACCGGCTCGGGCTTTCCTACATCTTCGTCTCGCATGATCTGGCGGTCGTGAAGCACATTGCCGATCGCGTTGCGGTGATGAATCTCGGCGGCATTGTCGAGACCGCGGCAACCGAGGCGCTGTTCGCCTCGCCCCACCATCCCTACAGCCGTGCCCTGCTCTCGGCCATTCCTCTGCCCAAGCCGCAGGCAAAGCGGACCCGCATGGTCTTGCAGGGCGAGTTGCCGAGCGCCCTGGACCCGCCGTCCGGCTGCCGCTTCCATACCCGCTGTCCGTTTGTCATCGAACATTGTCGCGCCGAGGCTCCGGACTTGAGGGCTGGCACGGGAGATGCAATCAACCACCCGGTTGCCTGCCACCGTGCCGCCGAACTGCCGCCCGCAGGAGCGATCTTGCCGTTCGACGGCGGCTTCTCGCCGGCGCTGGAAAAGCTCGTCGCGGCCTTCAGTTCCGAGCAAGGAGGGGCGGCTGGCGGTGTTGATATCATCGGCCGGCCGGCGGCGGAGTGACGGCAAAGAGGGGCGCGCAACGATGAAGTTTCGGCGTTTGACGATGGCGGCAGCAGCGGCGCTGCTTTCGGTTCTGTTTTTCCTGGCGGCGAATGCGCAGGCCCAAACCACGCTCCGCATCGGCCTCGCCGAGGACCCCGACATTCTCGATCCGACGCTTGCCCGCACCTATGTCGGGCGCATCGTGTTCTCCGCTCTCTGCGACAAGCTGTTCGACATCGACGAGAAGCTCAACATCGTGCCGCAGCTCGCACTCGGCTATGATAGCTCCGCCGACGGCAAGGAGATGACGATCAAGCTCAGGCCGAACGTGAAATTCCACGACGGCGAACCGCTGGATGCGGAAGCCGCGAAATATTCGATCGAGCGGCACATGACCATGCCGGGCTCGTTCCGAAAATCGGAGCTTGCCAGTGTCGATCACGTCGAGGTGTTGGATCCGCTCACCATCAAGCTCGTGCTGAAGACGCGCTATGCGCCGCTGATCGCGCAATTGACCGACCGCGCCGGCATGATGGTCTCGCCCAAGGCGGCAAAGGCTGCAGGCGACAAATTCGGCCTGCACCCGGTCTGCGCCGGCCCTTACAAATTCGTCGAGCGCGTGCAGCAGGACCGCATCGTGTTCGAGAAATTTGCCGACTACTGGAACAAGGACAATGTCTTCGTCGACAAGATCGTTTACTTGCCGATCGTCGATTCCACCGTCCGGCTGGCCAACCTCAAATCCGGCAGCCTCGACCTGATCGAGCGTTTGCTCGCGACCGACATCAAGGACGTGCGCGCCGATGCGAACCTCGTGCTGTCGACCGCGCCCGACATCGGCTATTACGGGCTCACCATCAACATCGGCAACGACAAGAGCAAGGGGCCGCTCAGCCAGTCGGAAAAGGTGCGGCAGGCGCTCGATCTCTCGATCGACCGCGAGGCGATCAATCAGGTGGTCTTCAACGGCGAGTTCACGCCGGGCAACCAGTGGGTCAGCCCCACCCATCCCTATTATCAGAAGGCGTTTCCGCTTCGCCCGCGCGACGTCGAGAAGGCCAAGGCGCTGCTGAAGGAAGCCGGCGTCAAGACGCCCGTCTCCGTCGACTACATGGTCCCCAAGGGCACCGAATATGAAGCCGTCGCCCAGGTCGTCCAAGCGATGGCGGCCGAAGCAGGCTTCGACATCAAGATCCGCGTGGTCGAATTCGCGACCACCTTCAAGGAAGCCCAGAGCGGCAATTTCCAGGTGTTCCAGATCAACTGGAGCGGTCGTATCGATCCGGACGGCAACTCCTACATCTTCCTGCACAGCGGAGCGCCGCAGAACGATGGCGGCTACAGCAACCCGGAAGCCGACAGGCTGATGGAAGATGGGCGCCTCACCTCCGATCCCGCCCAGCGCAAGGCGATCTACGAGAAGATGACCGGGATCATCCTCAACGACGAGCCGATCATCTATATTTTCCACCGCACGCTGCTGATCGCCCATACCAGCAAGCTCGAAGGCTACCGGCCGATGCCGGACGGCCTGGTGCGCGTGGTCGGGCTGAAGCTGAAATGAGGATGATCCGACCAACCCTCGCGTCCGGGACAGCGGTGCCTCCATGCTGAATTTCCTCGCGCGGCGCATCGTTCAGTTGGTCCCGACGCTCGTCTTCGTGTCGATCCTGATCTTTTCGCTGCAGCACCTGTTGCCCGGCGATCCCGCGCTGGTCATGGCCGGCGAGGAACGCGATCCGGCGGTGATCGAGCAGATCCGCAAGCAGTATCACCTCGACCGGACGATCCCGGTCCAATACGCCTACTGGGTCGCAAACGTGCTCTCCGGCGACCTTGGCGAGTCCCTGCGCATCAAGGTGCCGGTATTGGACCTGATCGCGCAGAAGCTGCCGGTGACGCTGCAGCTCGCCGCGATGGCCATCGTCATTGCGCTACTGATCGGCATTCCCGCCGGCATCATCTCCGCGGTCAAGAAAGGCACCGCCTGGGACTATGGCGCCAACCTGTTCGCGCTGTGGGGCATTTCGACGCCGAATTTCTGGCTCGGGATCATGCTGATCTTCCTGTTTTCCATCAAGCTCGGCTGGCTGCCGGCGTCCGGCTTCGTGCCGCCTTCGGAAAACCTGCGCGCCAGCCTTGCTTCCACCATCATGCCGGCCTTCGTGCTCGGCAATGCGATCGCCGCGATCCTGATGCGGCATACGCGCAGCGCCATGCTGCAGGTGCTGGAGAGCGACTATGTGCGCACGGCGCGCGCGAAAGGGCTTTCCGAACGCTCGGTGATCCTCAAACATGCCATGCGCAACGCCCTGACTCCGGTGATCACGCTCGGAGCGTTGGAACTCGGCACGCTGTTGTCGGGAGCGGTGCTCACCGAGCAGATTTTCTCGGTGCCCGGCTTCGGCAAGCTGATCGTGGATGCGGTGTTCAACCGCGACTATGCCGTGGTGCAGGGCGTGGTGCTGGTGACGGCGACCGTCTACATCACGCTCAATCTCATTGCCGATGTCGCCTACATCCTCGTCAATCCGCGGCTGCGGGGCTAGCCGCATGGCCGACGCCGCGCTGTCCGCCATGCCCCTCGCCGGCCCGCAAGACGAGCTGGAAAGTCCGGCGCGGCGTGCGCTGCAGCGGCTCTTCAAGCGCAAGGGAGCCGTCGTCGGCCTCCTCGTCATCGTCGTTTTCGCCCTGGTGGCGCTGCTTGCGCCGTGGATCGCGCCCTATGATCCCGTCGCCACCAGCTGGACCGCGGTGCGCAAGCCGCCCTCCGCGCTGCACTGGTTCGGCACCGACGAGCTCGGCCGCGATATTCTGGCCCGTGTCATCCATGGCGCCCGCGCCTCGCTGATGGCGGGCGCGATCTCGGTGACCATTGCGCTCGCCATCGGCGTGCCGCTGGGGTTGCTGGCCGGCTATCGCGGCGGCTTCATCGACGCGCTGATCGGCCGGATCACCGATGCCATGCTCGCTTGCCCGTTCCTGATCCTTGCCATTGCGCTCGCGGCCGTTCTCGGACCGAGCCTTGCCGATGCCATGATCGCGATCGGGGTCTCCGCGACCCCGGTCTTCATCCGCCTGACGCGCGGCCAGGTGATGAGCGTCAAGGTGGAAGACTATGTCGAGGCCGCACGCGCGATCGGCAATCCGCCTTGGCGAATCGCGCTGGTCCACATCCTGCCGAACATCCTGCCGGCGCTTCTGGTGCAGGCGACGCTGTCGGTCGCGGCCGCCATCATTGCCGAAGCCGCCTTGTCGTTCTTGGGCCTCGGGCAGCAGCCGCCATTTCCATCCTGGGGCAGCATGCTGAACGCCGCACAGCGCTTCCTCGGCAATGCGCCGTGGATGGCGATCTGGCCGGGACTAGTGATCTTCCTGGTGGTGCTGTCGCTCAATCTGCTCGGCGATGGGCTGCGCGATGCGCTCGATCCGAGGGAGCGGTAGCGATCTCCCCTCATCCCGATAGTCCATCTCCAATTCGAGATCGATCACGCGGCCGGGCAAAGTGCCGGGCGAGGCCCGCCTCTCGCCGGGCCGCGTTGCAGCCGAAAAAATCCGATGCAATGGAGAGTGCCTTTATTCGAGTTGCATGCGGACGCCCTTGGCGCCGTTGAGCAGCCGCTTGAGATGGAAGCCCGCCAGCGCATCGTCGGCATGGGCGCCGACCAGCGCGGCAAAGGCCGGCATCGCCGTCGCATCGCCGGATTCGAGCTTGGCGAAGGCATCGGAATATTGTGCCGTCGCCGGCGCCCGAAACGCAGCGTCCGGCAGCGGCTCATAGGCGCGAAGCGGCTCGCTGCGGCCGCGCAAGACGAGATCGCCGACCGGGCGGCCGCGGAAATTCTCGGCTGCCGTGGCGATGGTGGCGCTGACGCAAATCCGCGTGCCGAGATGCTTGTTGGCGGCCTCCAGCCGCGCCGCGATATTGATCGTATCGCCATAGGCGGTGTAGTCGAAGAAGCGGCCGCCGCCGAAATTGCCGACCAGCGCCGGGCCCGCATGCACGCCGATCCGCGTGGCGCCGAAATTCACGCCTCTCGCCTGCCAGCGTTGCCTGAATTGCTGCGCCCAGACATCGAGATCATGGGCGCAGGAAACCGCGCGCGTCGCATAGTCCGGCTGGTCGCCGGGCGCATTGAACAGCACCTGGATGGCATCGCCGATGATCTTGGCAACGGTCCCCTCATGCGCGAAGACGATTTCGGTCATGCCGCCCACATATTCATTGAGGAGCTCGCCCAGCACGTCGGGCGCGGCGCTCTCGACCAGCGATGTGAAGCTCGTGATGTCGGTGAAGATGGTCGCGACATCGCGCCACTGCACCTCCATGCCGTCGCTGCCGCCGTTCGCCGAGGCGAGCCGCCTTGCAATCTGCGGCGAGAAATACCGAGACAACGAGGCATGCGCCCGCTCGGCCTCGGCCTGGCGGCGGCGCACCTCGCGCAGCATCTCGACATGACGGATGGTCTTGTCGATGGTGGTCTCGAGGTCGGTGAAATCGATCGGCTTGGTGAGGAAGTCGAACGCGCCGCGGTTCATCGCGGTGCGGATGTTGCTCATGTCGCCATAGGCCGAGACGATGATGGTGGACTTCTTGTCCTCCGCCTCCTGCAGCCGCGCCAGCAGGGAGAGCCCGTCCATCCTGGGCATGTTGATGTCGGATATCACCATGTCGACATGCGGATGCTGTTCGATCGACTCCAGAGCTTCCAGCCCATCGCGGGCAAAGATCATCTTGACCAGGCCCTCGCGAATCTGCCGGCGGAACTTCTGCAGGATCAACGCCTCCAGATCGACCTCGTCGTCGACAAAGAGAATAGTGGCGGTCATGCAGCCTGTCCGAGCCTGGTATCGATCTCCTGGCGCAGTTGCGCAAAGTCGATCGGCTTGGTCAACAATCCTTCCGCACCGCGTTCGATGGCTTTTCTGCGCGTCTCGGCGTCGCCATAGGCGGTAATCATGATGACCGGCACGTCCGGGCGCTTGGCACGCACCTCGGGCAGCATCTCGAGGCCGCTCATGCCGGGCATGTTGATGTCGGACAGGATCAGGATCAGCGAGGGGTCGCGAACGTCGACGGCTCGCTGCAACGCGACCGGCGCCGACGGGGCGAACTCCATCATGAATCGCCCCGACTTCAGGTCGCGGCGGAATTGCTGGCGGAACAGGTCCTCCACGTCCGGCTCGTCATCGACGACGAGGATGTAAACGCTCACGACGGGCCTCCGGTATTTTTGCTTTTGTTGTTCGCTTTGTTGTTTTCTTTGTTGGTTTCTTGAGCCGCCAGCACCCGCGGCAGCGTAATGATGAATTCGGTGAAAGAACCGGGCTCGGTATCTACGTCGATCCTGCCGCCATGTTGTTTCACCACGATGTCGTGACTCATGGAAAGCCCGAGCCCCGTTCCCTCGCCTGCCGGCTTGGTGGTGAAGAAGGGATTGAACATTTTCTGCTTCACGTCCTGGGGGATGCCCGTGCCGTTGTCGCGAATCCGGATTTCGACCCGGTTGCCGAGGCTTTTCGTGCTCGCGGTAAGCGCCGGCTCGAAGTCGCTGCCGGCGGTCTCCTTGCGCTTGCTCGCGGCATAGAAGCCATTGGAGATCAGGTTGAGGAAAACGCGCGCGATCTCCTGCGGATAGACATCGACCATGCCGGCCTCCGGATCGAGATCGCGCTCGAGCGTGATGTTGAAGCCTCTCTTCTCGGCGCGCGCGCCATGATAGGCGAGATTGAGGCTCTCCTCGACGATCGCGTTGATGTCGGCCGGCCGATGCTCGCCCGATCCCTCGCGCGAATGCAACAGCATGTTCTTGACGATGGAGTCGGCGCGCTTGCCGTGCTGCGCCACCTTTTCGAGGTTGCCCTTGAGCATATGCGTGAGCTCTTCGATCTCCTCGCGCGTCTTGGCGTCCATCTCGGTCGTCTTGAGCACATCGTTCAACTCGTCAATCAACTCGCCCGACACCGAGGAGAAATTGTTGACGAAGTTGAGTGGATTCTTGATTTCGTGCGCGATCCCCGCGGTGAGCTGGCCGAGCGAGGCCAGCTTCTCGGTCTGCACCAGGCGGTCCTGCGCAGTGCGGAGATCTTCAAGCGAGCGCGACAGCTGATCGGTGCGATCGCGCAATTCATTGAGCAGTCGCGCATTCTCCATGGCGATGACCGCCTGCGCCGCGAAATTGGTCACCAGCTCGATCTGCTTGTCGGTGAACGCCAGCGGACGCTGCCGGTAGATGAGAAGCGCGCCGATCAGCTCATCGTCCTTGAGCATGGGGACGCCGACCATGGTTCGCGCGCCCGCACGCTCGGCCAGTGCCGGCCCGTCATAGCCGTCGGGCGTGTCGAAAAAGCCGGGCTCTATTTGGGTATCGATGATATGCACGGTGGCCTTGGTTAGAAGCAAACGGCCGATCACGGTGTTGGGACCTGGCCGTATCGGCTTGTCATAGATCTTGTCCTTGATCGCGGATTGAACGCCGTGC
>JAFAUV010000209.1 GCA_019243075.1 Bradyrhizobium sp. | reverse complement strand
GGCGGCCTGTTCGTCTCCTTCATGAGCGGGAACTCGACGCGAATGGGCGTCAGCCTGGCCGACGGGCATTTTCAGGCGGCAGCCGAAGCGCTCGGCCTGATCGCGCTGTTCGTCTTGGGCGCCGCCGGCGGCAGCCTGATCGTGCTCGGCCGCAGCCGCTATTCTCAATGCGCGGTGTTGCTCGCGGAAGCCGGCCTGCTGGCGCTGGCGGCGCTCGCCTATAGTTTCGGTCTCGATCGTCTCGCCGTTGCCGCCATCGTGCTGGCCATGGGAAACGAGAACGCCGTGTTTCAGATCGCCGGCGGCGCCGGCCTCGGCCTCACCTATGTCACCGGCGCCCTCGTCAAGGTCGGCCAGCTCATTGCCGCCGCGCTGAGCGGCGGCGCGTGGTTTGGGTGGCTGCCGAACCTCCTGCTCTGGGCCGCGCTGGTCGCAGGCTCGCTGCTTGGCGCACTCGCCTATCGCTGGATCAATCTCGCCGCGATCTGGTTTGCCGCGGCCGCGACCCTGGCATTGGCCGTGCTGGTCGGCGTTGCGGCCGGACGCGGCCATTGACAGCGCCCGCGGCTTGCCCGATTGGACGGCCATGATCGCCGCCAAACCCCGTGCCGCCTGCCTGATCGGATGGCCGGCTGCGCATTCGCGCTCGCCGCTGATCCACCATTACTGGCTGCGCACGCTCGGCATCGAGGGCGGCTATGTCATCGAGGCGGTGCCGCCGGACGATCTGCGTGACTTCGTGCTGCGGCTGTCGCTGCGCGGCTTTGCCGGCGCCAACGTCACCCTTCCCCACAAGGAGCATGTGCTAGAGCTCTCGACGCCGGATGCGCGCGCGCGGGCCATCGGCGCCGCCAACACGCTGTGGTTCGACGACGGCGAGCTGCATTCGACCAACACCGATGTCGAGGGTTTCATCAACAATCTCGACGCCTGCGCGCCCGGCTGGGACCAGGCCGGGGAGGCGCTGGTGCTGGGTGCCGGCGGCTCCGCGCGCGCGGTGGTGTTCGGCCTGATCGAGCGCGGCATCAGCTGCGTCCATCTCGCCAACCGCACGCTTGCGCGCGCGCAAGGCCTGGCGGAGAAATTCGGCGGCCCCGTCCGCGCCGCGAAATGGGATGGGGTCGGCGAGCTGCTGCCGCGGGTCAAGCTCCTGGTGAATACCACCTCGCTCGGCATGGACGGGCAGGACGCGCTCGACCTCGAAATCGGCAAGCTGCCGGATGACGCCGTCGTCGCCGACCTCGTCTATGTGCCGCTGGAGACGGCGCTCCTGAAGGCCGCAAAGGCGAGGGGACTTCGAACTGCCGACGGGCTCGGCATGCTCCTGCATCAGGCCGTGCGCGGTTTCGAATTGTGGTTTGGCCGGCGGCCGCAGGTGACATCAGAACTTCGTGCCACCGTGGAAGCTGATCTCACAGGCGCGTGATCCCTCAACATGTGAGTCGGCTTGCCCAAAAGATCACGCGCTCTTCAACAAGTCTCTTCAACAAGTAATGGCGCGCCCGAACGCAAAAGCGACGGGCTGACGCCGCCGATGTAACGTTCGCACCTGCGGCTGCGTAGACATCAACATCGTTCCGGCGCCGGTCGTTCCGACCCACCCGGAAACGACGGTGGTTGCCATTCGCGTTCGTGATCTCGCTCGACAGGAATAGGCCGGTTGGTGCGGGGTTGCGGAAGATTGATCACCGCAACGCCCTGGAGGGACAAGGCCATGTTCAAAGATTCGTCGATGCCGCGCCTGCTCGCGGCTTGGTTCACCGCGATCTCCATTCTTGCGTCGACCGCATGGGCGCAGCAGACGCCGACGGGGCGCATCCGCGGCACCATCGAGAGCGTCGAGGGCAATCTTCTCGGCATCAAGACCCGCGAAGGCAGCGATGTGAAGGTCAGGATGACCGACAACGTCGCCGTCTTCGCCGTGGTCAAGACCGAGCTGTCGGAGATCACGCAAGGCTCCTATATCGGCGTCTCCGCGATGCCCGAGCCTGACGGCACGCAGAAGGCGTTCGCCGTCCACATCTTCCCGGAAAACCAGCGCGGCGCCGCCGAGGGTTTTCGGCCCTGGGACGCCCGCGCCAACTCGACCATGACCAACGCGACCGTCGCCGAGACGGTGAAGGGCACCGACGGCCAGAACATCCTGGTCAAATACAAGGACGGTGAAAAGAAGGTCGTGGTGCCGCCGGGAACGCCGATCGTCACCTTCGTCGCCAGCGACAAGTCCGAGGTGAAGCCGGGTGCCAAGATCATCATCTTCGGCGCCGTGAAGAAGGACGACGGCACGCTCGAGGCCAACCGCGTCAATGTCGGCCGCGACGGGATCACGCCGCCGATGTGACGACAAGGATCACACCGCCAGCACGTGATCGCCGATCTCGGCGATCGTGTTGACGCCGCACAGTCCCATGGTGGTCTCCAGTTCCTTTGCGATCACGCTGATCGCCTTCGCGACGCCGGCCTCGCCGGCGGCGCCGAGCCCATAGGCGTAGGCACGGCCGATCATGCAGGACTTGGCGCCGAGCGCGAGCGCGCGCATCACGTCCTGTCCGGAGCGGATGCCGCCGTCGAACATGATTTCCGTCTGCGAGCCGACGGCATCGACGATCTCCGGCAGCACCTCGATCGAGGACGGCGCGCCGTCGAGCTGACGGCCACCATGGTTGGAGACGACGAGGGCCTGCGCGCCGCTTTTCGCGGCGATCTCGGCGTCCTCGACGTCCAGGATGCCCTTCAGGATCAGCTTGCCCGGCCAGATCGAGCGGATCCAATCGACATCCTTCCAGTTCAGCGTGGTGTCGAACTGCGAATTGATCCAGGTCGACAGTGAGGTGATGTCCTGGTCGATCTTGAGGTGGCCGGCGAGATTGCCGAAGGTGCGGCGCTTGCCGCGCAAGACGCCGGCGACCCAGGCGGGCCTGATCGCGAAATCGACCAGCTTCGACAGCGACCATTCCGGCGGCACGGTCATGCCGTTCTTGATGTCCTGATGGCGCTGGCCGATCACCTGCAGATCGACCGTGAGCACCAATGCCGAGCATTTCGCCGCGATCGCGCGCTCGATCAGCGCCTTGATGAAGCCGCGGTCCTTCATCACGTAAAGCTGGAACCAGAACGGCTTGTCGACGGCGGCCGCGATGTCCTCGATCGAGCAGATCGACATGGTGCTTTGGGTGAACGGAATTCCGGCAGCCTGGGCCGCGCGGCAGGCGTGAATCTCGCCGTCGCCATGCTGCATGCCGAGCAGCCCGACCGGCGCGAGGATCAGCGGCAGCGCGGAACGCTCGCCGAGAATATTGGTCGTCATGTCGCGCCTGGAGACGTCGACCAGGATGCGCTGGCGCAGCTTGATCTGCTGCAGGTCTTCGCGATTGGCGCGCAGCGTCTCCTCGGCGTAGGAACCGCGGTCGGCGTAGTCGAAAAACGCTTTCGGCACGCGGCGCTTGTGCAGCATGCGCAGATCGTCGATGCAGGTGATGTGCTTCATGAACGTTTCCGTCCCTTCTTGTATCGGCCGTTTTGAGGGTCATCTAGCATGATTGGCCAGCCTGCAACATCGCGTCGGCCTGAGAGCCGGGAGGTCATGCATGAGCACGCGCAACAAGCCGGAAGATGCCGCCAGCGACGAAAAGCGCCGGCTTGACGACGCGCTGGAGGAAGGCCTGGAGGAGACTTTTCCCGGGTCCGATCCCGTCAACGTCACCCAGCCGCCGCCGTCCAGAGGTGACCGGCATGTCCGCAGAAACGGCTGATGGTGCCTCCCGGATGCAGAAGAAACAGCATTAACAATTACTTAGCAAGGCGGCCGAACGCCGGTTCCCGGGTAATCATTCATCATATTTTTTGAAGCCATTTTAGCGGCGAAGGCCTTATAACTCGCCGGGTGCCCGCGGTTTCGATGGAGATTCGGAACGCTCGGCGCTTTCCGCCATTTGTAGCGGAAATTTGGGGTTTTCGCTGGGGGTGATATGAGCCGCAATTATTTTGGTACCGACGGCATTCGCGGCCGCGCCAACGGCCTGATCACGCCGGAGCTCGCGCTCAAGGTCGGCCAGGCTGCGGGCCTGGTGTTTCAGCGCGGCGACCATCGCCATCGGGTCGTGATCGGCAAGGACACACGCCTGTCCGGCTACATGATCGAATACGCCATGGTCGCGGGCTTCACCGCGGTCGGCATGGACGTGCTGCTGGTCGGCCCAATGCCGACGCCGGCGGTGGCGATGCTGACCAAATCGATGCGTGCCGATCTCGGCGTGATGATCTCGGCTTCCCACAATTTGTTCGAGGACAACGGCATCAAGCTGTTCGGCCCGCAGGGCTTCAAGCTGTCCGACGACGTCGAGAAGCAGATCGAGCAATTGCTCGACGAATCCCTCGACAAGAAGCTCGCGCAGAGCGCGAGCCTCGGCCGCGCCCGCCGCATCGACGGCGTGCACGATCGCTACATCGAATTCGCCAAGCGCACGTTGCCGCGCGACCTTTCGCTCGAGGGTCTTCGCGTCGTGGTCGATTGCGCCCATGGCGCCGCCTACAAGGTGGTGCCGGAGGCCCTGTGGGAATTGGGCGCCGACGTGATCGCCATCGGGGTCGAGCCCGACGGCTTCAACATCAACAAGGAATGCGGCTCGACTGCGCCGGACGCGCTGTGCCGCAAGGTGCGGGAAATGCGCGCCGATATCGGCATCGCCCTCGACGGCGACGCCGATCGCGTCATCCTGGTCGACGAGCGCGGCCATATCGTCGACGGCGACCAGCTGCTCGCCGTGATCGCGCAGAGTTGGAAGGAAGACGGCCGGTTGTCGAAGCCGGGCATCGTCGCCACCTTGATGTCCAATCTCGGCCTCGAGCGCTTCCTGCAAGGCCATGGGCTGGAGACGGTGCGCACGCCGGTCGGCGACCGCTACGTGCTCGAGCGCATGCTCGGCGGCGGCTACAATCTCGGTGGCGAGCCCTCCGGCCACATCATCCTGTCCGATTACGCCACCACCGGCGACGGCTTCGTCGCAGCGCTGCAGGTGCTCGCGGTGGTGCAGAAGCTGCGCCGTCCGGTGTCGGAGGTCTGTCACCGTTTCGATCCGCTGCCACAGATCCTCAAGAACGTGCGCTATCGCTCCGGCAAGCCGCTCGACGATGCCGAGGTCCAGTCCGCCATCTCCGACGGCGAGCAGCGGCTCAACGGTCACGGCCGGCTCCTGGTTCGCTCGTCCGGGACCGAGCCGGTGATCCGCGTGATGGGCGAGGGCGACGACCGCATCCTGGTCGAGGAAGTGGTCGACCACATCGTCTCCGCACTCGGCCACGCCGCTGCTGCGGCCGCCTGATTCCGCCAACTCCGAACCGGCCGTCTTCTCCGCTTCATCTCTCCCCAAGGGGGGAAGATGAAGCGGATCGCTGCTTCCAACGAGTTGCATCGCTGCCATCGCCGATTGGCGGTGGCGGCTCGATCGTCGCCGTCGTAGGAACGGCGCGTGAACACGCCAATCCTGCCGGGAATGCTCTCGTGAACAAGCCTATGATTTCGGAGGAAATGCTGGGCGAGCCGGTGCTGGCGGACGAGGTCGCGCCGAACGCCCTGGCAAGGGCGGCTGCGGCAGGTCCGGCCTATGTCGTGCTGATCGGAATCAGCTTCTCGCATTTCCTCAACGACACCATGCAGTCGTTGATCGCATCCGTGTATCCGATTCTGAAGGATGCCTATGCGTTGAATTTTGCGCAGATCGGCATGATCACGCTGGCGTTCCAGTTCACCGCCTCGCTGCTGCAGCCCGTGGTCGGGCATATCACCGACAAGAAGCCGCAGCCGTTCTCGCTGTCGGTCGGCATGGGCTCGACCTTTGTCGGCCTGTTGCTTCTCAGCGTCGCCGGCACTTACCCGACCATCCTGATCGCCGCCGCGCTGGTCGGTCTTGGTTCGGCGGTGTTTCACCCGGAGTCGGCGCGCATCGCGCGGCTCGCTTCGGGTGGCCGCTAC
>JAFAUV010000197.1 GCA_019243075.1 Bradyrhizobium sp. | reverse complement strand
GGCCGCGGCGTGGCCTGCGGTCGGGAAGAAGACCGCCAGCGCCAGCGTCATCATCATTGCGAGGTTGAGGAAGATCGAGGCGGCGGCGGCGCTGGCAAAGCGATGCAGCACGTTGAGCATGCCGCCATAGAGCGTCACCAGCGTGATCAGGAGGAGATAGGGAAAGGTGATGCGCGTCAGCTCGATGGCGAGATCGCGCTGCGCGGAATCGTGGGTGAATCCCGGCGCAAGCAAGCTCATCGCCTGCGGCATGAAGACCCAGGCAATGATGAGGAGGCACACCTGCGAGAAGAACAGGAGCGTGAAGACGCGGTCGGAGAACAGCCCGGCCGCCTGCTCGCCCTTCTCGCCATGGACATGGGCGTAGGCCGGCACGAAGGCGGCGTTGAACGCTCCTTCGGCAAAGATCGCGCGGAAATGGTTGGGCAGGCGGAAGGCGACGAAGAACGCGTCCGCCACGGGGCCGGCGCCCAGAATCGCCGCGAGCATGATGTCGCGCGCGAAGCCGGTGAGCCGCGAAAGCAGGGTGTAGCCGCCGACGGTGAAGATGCGCCCAAGCATGCGCCGTCTCTTACCTGAAAGGACAGCGCTTCAAAACGGCGAAATCAGGTTGAAATCGCGTCGCGCACCGCGGCGATGACGCGGTCCTGGGTCGCTTCGTCCAGATAGGCGTGCATCGGCAGCGCGATGACGTCGGCGGACAGCCGCTCGCTGACCGGCAGGCCGCCGTCGGCGACCGGGAAGTGCCGGTAGGCAGCCTGCTGATGGATCGATCTCGGATAATAGATCGCGGTCGGGACGCCCTGCGCCTTCAGCGCGGCGGCAAAGGCGTCGCGATCGACGCCCTCGGGCAGCCGGATGGTGTATTGCGCCCAGGTCGAGGTGCAGCCGGCGACAACGTGCGGCACCGTCACGATATTGCCAAGCCCGCGCGCATAGCGCGCCGCGACCTTGTTGCGCGCCGCGATCTCGTCATCGAATATCTTCAGCTTCTCGATCAGGATCGCGGCCTGCACGGTATCGAGCCGCGCGGTCAGGCCGAACCGGACGTTGTCATATTTGTCACTGCCCTGGCCGTGCACGCGAATGCTGCGCAGGATGGCGGCAAGCTCGGCATCGTCGGTGAAAATCGCCCCGCCGTCGCCGAAACAGCCGAGCGGCTTTGCCGGGAAGAAGCTCGTTGCGGTGGCAAGGCCGAAGGTGCCGAGGCGGCGGCCCTTGTAGCTTGCGCCGAACGCCTGTGCCGCGTCATCGAGCACGAACAGGCCTTCGGCTTGCGCGATCACGCCGATCGCGTCCTGGTCGGCGCTCTGGCCGAACAGGTCGACCGGAATCACGGCCCTCGGCTTGAGACCGCGCCGCCTCGCGGTTGCGACTCCGCGCCTGAGAGACTCAACGTCCATGTTGAACGTGGCGGCATCGACATCGACGAGCACCGGTGTCGCACCGGTCAACGCCACGACCTCGGCGGTGGCGCAGAAGGTGAAGGTCGGGCAAATCACTGCGTCGCCGCGACCCACGCCCTTGGCCATCAGCACCATCAACAGCGCATCGGTGCCGCTGGCGCAGGTCACCACATGCCTGGCGCCGCAGAATTTGGCGAGGTCGGCCTCCAGTTGCGTCACCTCCGGCCCGTTGATGAACTGGCAGTGGGCGAGCACGCGGGCGATCGCATCCTCGATGGAGTTGCCGAGCCGCCGGCGCTGCGCGCCGACATCGATGAACGGGATGGATTGCGAACGAAGATGCTGGTTCATGGAGCCTTGCAGGGTTGGAGATGATACCGTCCGCCGCGCTGCCTAGCCCACGACGCGGCGCGGCCCTTTGCGGGCGGAGCGGGCCGCGGCGGGCCTTGCCGAGGTTTCCAGGCAGCGCGTGGCGATCTCGAGGCTCGCTACGCCTTCGTCGCCGGTGACCGCGGGCGCGCCACTGGAACGCACCGCATCCAGGAACGCGATCAACTCGGCGCGCAGCGGCTCGTCGTGGCCGACGGGCAGATGACGCATCGAATAGCTGCCGTCGGGCTTGAAGCCGAAGCATTCGGTGACCTGGCGGGTGAGCAGATCGCCCATCACATATTTGCGCCGGGTCGCCACTGTGACGTTGCGCGCCTTGAACGGCGTCAGCCAGTTGGTGTTGATGTGGGCGAGCACGCCGGAAGCGGTGCGGAACTGTAACAGCGCGATGTCCTCGCGCTCGGCCACGGCACTGGAAAGCTGCGGCTGCACCTCGACGATGTCGGATTCGGTGAACCAGCGGATCAGGTCGATGTCGTGCACGGCAAGGTCGATGACGACGCCGACATTCGACATCCGCGGCGGAAACGGGCCGACGCGGGTGATGGCGATGGAGAGAATGTCCTCGCCCGTGATCGCCTGCTTGATCGCGGCGACCGCCGGATTGAAACGCTCGACATGGCCGATCATCAAGGTGACGCCGGCGCGCCGTGCGGCCTCGACGATCTCCCTGCCCTCCTCCACGGTGGAGGCGATCGGCTTCTCGACCAGCACATGGATCTTGCGCGCGATGCAGTGCAGAGCGATCTCGTGATGCAGATGCGTGGGGGCCGCGATGGTCACGGCTTCCACGCCCTCGGCCAGCAACACCTCCAGCGTGTCGAAGGTGCGGCAGTTGGCGAGTTCGCTCGCGCGCGTGCGATGGGCCTCGACGGGGTCGACGACGCCGACCAGATTGCTGTCGGGAAGCCCCGCCAACACGCGCGCATGATTACTGCCCATCACGCCGGCGCCAATGACCCCGACCCGCAGCGCATCTTTCGGAGCGGATTTCAAACCCGACCCGAATTCCCTGGAACCCATTTCATCGACCCCGACCAAATCAACCGCGAAGCACCCCGCCGCTTCCTAGCACGTCGCCCTAGATGTGGCGAATGCCGAGATGCCTTTGCGGACACGATTTGATGCAGAAAATTACATCCCCGAATCGGCAAAACCGCAGTGATTCGAGGCCTCTATCCCCGGAAACGGCGATGAGGGCTTTTCCCTGCCGGGGCTTGATTCCAGCGCTCCAAACCGGCGAGGGAGTGATGTCCGCGACCATCCGGGTCATTGACCGATCAAAAATATTCAAGTCGCCCGCGACGGCGCGCCACCGTCAGGAACAACGGCCGCGGCCCGGGAAGGCGATCACCCGCGCGCTTTCCTTCGGCTCGCGCGCGGCCGGCGTCGGTTCGGCGCAGGCACAAAGCACGTCCATTTCCTGCTGCGAAATCCGGTGCAGGTTGATCCTGATCTCCATCGCGGTCATGGTCAGGAGCTGTGCCACGAAATTCAGGTTCAGCTCCTTGGCCAGATTGATGTGCTCCTGCAGCGAGCGCGCCATCAGGTCGAGTTTGGCGTCGATTGTGCTCTTCATGACTACACCCCCAACATGGAAACGGTCGCCGCCTGCTCCGAAATCCAGCTCCGCGTCGTGGCGACGTCACCGTAAAGGCCGATCAGCTGCGTGATCGTCTCGTGAACGGTCGGCGCAGCAATCCGATCGAGATTGTGGCTGGCGGAGGCGTCCGCCAGGTAGGTCACGCGATGACCGCGATGAAAGGCCTCGACCACGGTCGCAAGGCAGCCAGCCTCGCCGGAAAATCCGGCCAGCACGAAATGGCCGCCGCCCTCGCTCATGGCGTGGGCGAATTCGCGATTGGCATAACAGGACGGCTTCGAACGCTCGAACACCATTTCCGAGGTCAGCGGCTCGAACCCGGGAATCCAGCTGGAATAGGACAGTGCCGGATTGAAGAAGGGCGACTGCCCAATCATGCGCAGGAAAGCGACGGGCAATCCCACCCGACGCGCATGCATGAGCGCCAGCCGGCAATTCTGCAGCGCCGCGTCCGCTTCGGCAAGCGAGAACAGGCGCGGTGAAGCGGTGTATTCCTGTTGCAGATCGAGCAGCACCAGCGTCGGGATCGACGAGGCGTTGGAATAGGAGCGGAGGTTGACGACGTTTTTCATGACTTCTTCTTGCCCGCTGCAACCTGGCCTGCTCCGCGCTGCGCCGAGCGGTCCAGCACGCCCGGCCGGTCCCACCTGCCCTCGGGCCGCATCAGCACATAGGGGTCGACGCCGAGCGCGATCGCATCCGGATTCGGATCGGTGTCGATGACGATCTCGACATAGGCGTAGTCGGAGAAGAAGAACTCGGAAGAGCCTTCGAGCTGCTTCCAGCCCATGTTGACGTAGTAATTGAGCAGGTCCTTTTGCGCCCGGCCGTAGATGCGACGGTAGCCCTTGGCGCGGCAGAACTCGACGCCCGCCTTCATCAGCCGCGTGCCGATCTGGCGGCTGCGATATTCGTGGCGCACCGCCAGACGTTCGAGCTTGGCGAAGCCCGCGAAGTAGCGGATGCGCAAGCACCCGACCGGCTCCTTGCCGACATAGGCGAGCAGATGGCTTGCGGAAAAATCGTTGCCGTCGAATTCCTCCTCATAGGGGCAATCCTGCTCGGCGACGAAGGTCGCGCCGCGGACTGCGACCACCCGCATGAAATCCTCGATCGAGCGCACCACCGTGATCGAGACGTCCTGATCCTGCTCGAGGTCGAGGAAATCGTCATAGATCGCGCGCGTCTCCTTGATGGAGACGCCGCGCGGATACATGTGGAATTTCGGCGCGGCCTTTCCCCTGAACCTGGCGCCGCGGCGGAATCCCAGGCTCTCGGCGAGCCGCAGGCCTTCGATTGTGATCGGCCGGGTCAAGATCGGTGCGTCGCGATAGAGCGGCGTCCACGTCTTCTCGAATGCGAGCGGCACGCCGCCGGCAATCATGCCGGGCGCGTAGACACCCCAGAAGTAGATCGCCGCGGGCTTTTCGTGCTGACGGGTGAGAAAGCGTAGGGGCGGATCGGTCGCATCGAGATCGCCGCTCAACAGGGCGTCGGCGCCCGCTTCGTTCAGCATCAGGAACGCGACATAGCCATCGGCGGCCATTTCGCCGGCGCAGTAGCGGTCGCGCCTGGCGATGCCCCACAGCGTATCCGGATTATTACGGGCCACGCGGTGGATCACCTCATTGGCGGCACCGGCTCCCATGGCGCGGCGCGCCCTCGGGATCAGCGTTTCGATGTCCTGAAAGTTGGCGTTGAACACGACCAGCCGCTGGGACAAACTGGTTAGGCCGGGAGCTTCCAGGGCGAACCTGGCCGGTTTCGGCACGCTCATCAGGGCCTGTGCGCTCCGAGTGGTATATCGGTCATGGACGGTCATGGCGCGCTCCGGTTGCCAAAGCCACTGGACTGCGAATAGATTATTCGGATTGCAGGGGCTCCGTATGCCGATAATTGTGAACCGGGGCGGTCCGGAAAACGAACACGTCGATTTGAGTTCATCGGTCGGCGGCCCGGATTGGGAAGCGGTTCGTACATTTCTCGAGCTCGCGCGCTGCGGCAGCATCCGTTCCGCCGCCGACCGCATGGGACTTTCGCCGAATGCGCTGCGCCGCAAGATCGACGAGCTTGAGCGCACCTTGGGAACGGTGCTGATCACGCGGCATGTCGACGGCATTCGTCCCACAACGGAGGGGGCCGAAATTCTTCTCGCCGCCAAGCGAATGGAGGAAGCCGCGTTCGGCCTGGTGCGAGCGCGCAACCGCGCCGTGCCGGCGATGAGCGGCGAGGTTCGCATCGGCATCACCGAAGCCTTCGGTACCTTCTGGCTCGGGCCGCGGCTTGTCGAATTTCAGCGCGCCTATCCCCAGCTCGGGGTCGATCTGATGTGCGCCATGCGATCGGCCGACGTGCTGCGGATGGAGGTCGATGTCGCCATCCAACTCGACCGCCCGACCAGCCCCGAGGTGAAGGTCGTGCGGCTCGGGCGCATCCATTCCATGCTTGCCGCGGCTCCCTCCTACCTCGCGATCTACGGCACACCGAAGACGATCGAGGACCTGCGCAAGCATCGGCTGGCGATGCAATTCGCCGACCAGACCAAGAGCCAGGAAGTGTTCACCGGGCTGTTTCCGGACGTCGAGTTGCGCAAGCTCGTCAAGTTCTCGACCAACAATTCCAGCGCGCTGCTCTGGGCCATCATCAAGGGCGCCGGCATCGGCTGGTCACCGACCTACATCCACGCCATGGGACCGAAGATGGTCCCGCTCGATATCGACGCGATCTTCCCGTTCGATATCTGGCTCACCTATCATCCCGACGCGGCGCGGGTGCCGCGGGTGCGGCGCATGATCGATTGGATCGTGGAGAATTTCGATCCGAAGCTGTTTCCCTGGTTCCGCGACGAGTTCATCCATCCGCGCGATTTGCCGGGCCAGTACCACGGCCCGCCACTGGTCAACCTGTTCGAGGGACTGACCTGGGAAAGCAACAACATCATCAAGATGTGAGGCAGACCTGAGCGTCTCCTCGCCGCTCAGGTCGCGTAGCGTAGCGAGCGTTCCGGATCGATCATCCACAGCCCAAGCAGCCCGCCGGCGACCATCAGCGCCCCGCACAATGCGAAGCCGAGCTCGAAGCCGCGCGCGCCGGAGACGTTCTGGATCAGGGCGCCGCTCACGACCGGGGCTGCGATGCCGGCGAGCGAGGCCACCGAATTATTGATGGCCAGCATCGAGCCGCGCTGCGGCACCGGCACCACTTCGGCCAGAACCGCCGGGCCGAGCGAATAGACGATTGGCGTGCAGCCGAGGGCGAGCGCGATCAGGCCGATGCGAAGCCAATCGCCGGGCAGATTGGCACAGAGCAGGGCAAACAGCAGACCGGCAATGATCAATAGTGCCGACAGGTAGCGGCCGCGCGCCGTCCTTGAGGGGATTCCTCGTTGCAAAAGCCGCTCCGATCCCCAGGCGAGCCCGATGCCGAACGGGATCATCAGTGCGACGACACAGGAATAGAGCCATCCCGATGCGATGCCGCCGAAGCCGAGCCCGCGCTGGAAGTAGGCCGGCAGCCAGGTCAGCGTGAGCGCAAGGCTCCAATAGCCGACAAAATGCGTGATCGCACAGCCGAGCACGTTGCGATTGAACAACAGATGCGCGTAGGGCAGCGCAGCGGCATCGGCCGGACCCGCGTCCCTGCCGTGCTCCGGGCCCTCCTCGGCCACCGCAAACCAGACCAAGGCCCAGAGGCAACCGATCCCCGCCAGCACGACGAAGTTGGCCCGCCAGCCCCATGCCGCCGATATCAGCGGGATCATGATGCCGGCGGCCACCATGCCGACCGTCGAGCCCTGCGCCATGATCGAGATCGGCAAGTTGCGCTTGTCGTTGGGAAACCATTTGTAGATCGCGTGGACTGCGACCGGCCAGGCCGGCCCCTGCGCCACGCCCAGCACCGCGCGACAGATGACGATGGTCCAGGCCGAGGCGGTATAGCCGATCGGCAGCTGGCAGACCGACCAGATCAGGACCATGCCCGTGATCAGCGCGCCCGCCTTGAAGCGATTGGCAAGGAAGCCGCCGAACACGCCGCCGATCGCAAACAGCCAGAAGAAGCCGCTGCCGATATCGCCGAACTGTTTCGGGCTGAGCCGCAGCTCGTCCATCATGGGAACGGCGACCAGCCCCAGCACGATCTTGTCGAGGAAATTGATCAGCATGAAGAGGCTGAGCAGGAAGGTGATGGTCCAGGCCCGCCCAACTCCGGACATTTCGTTCATAACCGTTCCCGAACGTTCAAGACCGCCCAGCAAAAGCCCGTTCAGGCCGGCCGCTGTATCGATGGCCTCACAGAACCCTTCACCATTTCGTGCTCAGGGCGTCCTGTAACATGCCGTTGGGGGTTGCGAAACTACACAGGACTACCACCGGAGGAGCCCATGCCGTCTCTGATCGCCTCACTCGGCCTTGCCGCCGCCCTCATTCCCGGCGCCGCCGCGGCCGCCGATCGTCCCGTCGTCGTCGAGCTCTTCACCTCGCAGGGGTGCTCGTCCTGCCCGCCGGCGAACGCCTATCTGAACGAACTCGTCAAAGGCCGCCGCGATGTGCTGCCGCTGGCGTTTCATGTCACCTATTGGGACCGGCTCGGCTGGAAAGACCCGTTCTCCCTCGAAGCCGCCACCGTCCGCCAGGACCGCTATGGCCACCGATTTGGCGACGGCTCCTATACACCGGAGATCGTGGTCGATGGCAGTTCCAGCCATGTCGGCTCGGACCGCGCCGCAGTTGGCTCAGCCATCGAGCAGGCCAAGCAGAAGAGCGAGACGGTGGCCACCGTCAGCATCGCCAGGGATGGCGATGGTCTCGCGATCGAGGTCGGCGCCGGTCCGGGCCGCGGCAAGCTGCTGCTGGTCGGCTTCGACCACGAGCATCAGACCGCGATCCGGCGCGGCGAGAACAACGGCCGCACGCTGCAGGAAGCCAATGTGGTGCGCTCGATCCGCACCATCGCCGACTGGCAGGGATCGCCGCTGCATCTCAGCGAGAAACGCCCCGACGGCGAGGACGTCGCCGTGCTTCTCGAGGCGCCTGATGGCCGCATCGTCGGCGCCTCGAGGCCGCCGGGCAGCTAGGCACGAACTCGACCGCGCATCTCATCGTCGAAATTCGGCGGCCCGGTGGTGGCGAATGCGTGTTTGTGGAAGCAAACGAGGCTCCGGCTATGTCCGGACCCCGGTTGAAGGGCCCGGCCCGCTTGAAGCCGGCGGTCACGATGCGGGGGGAAGAGAAGCCTCTATGGCTTCGATCTCGCCAAGCATCAGGGTGGATTCCTGCGCGGCAGCCGCGAGCCGCGCCCTATGCAAGTATTGTCGGGCAAGATCAGTCCGCTTTCTCAGGAGGCAGAGCCGGGCACGATCGATTTCGATCCAGCCCCGTGCCGTGCTGAGCTCGTGGATCTGATCGTTGGCTGTCGCTTCGCCGAGCAAACGCTGCGCCTGCGGGTTGCCGAACATCCGTACCCAGAGGATGGCTCCCAGATTCGAAACAACGAATTTCAGCGATGGCCGCCCCGCCGAAGTCAGCATGCGCAGATAAAGCCCTGCGAGCGCCATGCGATTCCATGTCGCAATGGCGCGGCAGCCCGTCGCCTCGCTCGCGGCAATTCCAGCCTTCAGCATCCGGATGCCCTCGGCGATGCGTCCGGTCGCGGCAAGCGCCGGGCCGGCGGCGAAATCGACGCCGCTTGCCGAGTACAGCCAGCCATTGGCGAGCGCCCACTTCTTCAGCGACAGCAGCTGCGCGAGCCCCTCCTCGAACCGTCCTTCCAGCAAGAGCCCGGTGGCGCTGACGATAGCGCCTGCGTTGCGATCGAACGTGGTCGCCGCTGTCTTCAGGCATCTTTGTGCGTTGACGATCGCGTCGGCAAAGCGATTGTCCTGGATGTCGATCCAGGCCAGCGTCCAATACGCCATGCCGATCGCGCGATCGTCCTCGCGCTGCCGGCCCGACTCGATCAATTTCAGCGTCCAGATGCGCGCCTTCCGGGTCAGGCCACGACTGACATAGTCCCAGGCGATCGACCAGTAAGCCCAATTGAGAATGTAGTTGTCGCCCGACTGGAGACAGACCTCCAGCATTCGCTGGCCCTCGGCCTCGCCCGCCTCGAGCCCGTGACGTGCGAGGATGGTCGAACAGAACATCAGAGCCGACTGCGCGTAGGCTTGCGCGCGAACATCGTTGAGGCGCTGGGCGATGGAGAGCGCCAGCGTGGCGCGCTCTTCCGCAGCGGCGAAGCTGCAATGATGCTGGAGCAGCATGCAGTGGAAGTAGAGCGCGAAGACAAGCTGCGGCGTATCGCCGATCATCTGCAGACGCGGGATATAGCGGTCGGCCGCCGCCTGCAATCCGAGAAGGTCGCCACGCAAATACAGCACTTCGAGCAGATTTGCGACAACGGTCGCCATGCCCCGGTCGTCTGCGCAGTGCGGCACCATCTCGATCAGCATCAGTGCCTTGCGGAAATATCGCTCGGCCTCTTCGAGCGAATAAATGTCGAGACATTTCCTACCCGCAAGCGAACAATAGCTGAACGCCTTGTCGTGCTTGGTCGAAAGCGAGAAGTGATACGCAAGGGTCTCGGCAAATTCGGCGATGCTGGCGGCACCGCGGCGTTCGATCGCATTGGCTACCTTGAGATGAAGCTCGGCGCGCCGAGAGCTAAGAATGCCATCGTAAAGCGCATCGCGCATCAGAACGTGCCGGAACTCGAAATCGCCGGAGCCGCTGCTCTGCTGCACGAGCCCCTGCCGTTCGATCGTGCTTAGTCGGCCCTCGATCTCACTCGGGCCCATACATCACCTCCGCAAGCAGGCTCGGATCAAACCTACGTCCCATGATGGCAGCGATCTGCAGCAGTTCGCGATCCTCAGGGGGAAGGCGATCCACACGCGCCGTCAAGAGAAGCTGGACGCTGGCCGGCAATGCAGCAACCGCGCTCGCATCGTAAGCCAGCCCCGACGCCGTGCGGCGCACCGTGCCGCGCTCGATCAGATAGCTTGCGATCTCCTCCACGAAGAGAGCGTTGCCCTCCGCCTTCTCGACGATCAGACGCGCGAGCGAGTCCGGAAGCTTGTCGACGCCGAAGCGAACCTGCGCGATCCGCAACGATTCCGACGACGACAGCGGGGCAAGGCGCATCTCGGTGACGCCGGGTCGACCTGCCCAAGGGGGCTCGTATTCCGGCCGCCTTGTGTGCAGGATCATCAGCGGCACGGCCGGCTGGCGCTCGACCGCCCGCAACAGCAGTTCCTCCGAGGCGCTGTCGATCCAGTGCAGGTCTTCGAGCAGCAATACGACCGGCGAGAGCCGGCCTTGCTCCTCGATCAGGCGCAGCAGCAAATCTCTCGTGCGCGCGCCAATGAGCGTGCCATCCAACTCGGCGAGCGCATTGTCGACGACTTCAAGACCCAAAAGGTGAAGCAGAAGTCCACGATTTTGCGGCGACCAGCTATTCAGCCGCTTCAATTCCTGGTCGACCCGCTGCAGGATGGCGTCGTCGCGCCGGCCCGGGATGACCGAAAGCCAGCTTCGCACCACTTCGATCAGCGGCAGGAACGGCGTTTGCTGTCCATCGGCGGAGCAGTTTCCGCGTATCACCGCGATCCGCTCGGTGCGATAGCGCGACGCGAACTCATGCAACAGACGCGACTTGCCGATCCCCGGATCGCCGACGATGTCCAGGACGCAGAGCGCGTTGAGGTCACGGAGCCGGCGTTCCAGAATGGCGAGTTCGTTGTCCCGCCCGATGTAGGAAGTCAGGCCGCGGGCAACGGCTGCGTTGAACCGCGATGCCTGATCGCGCACGGCAATCAGGCGATAGGCCGCCTGCGGCTCGCTCTTGCCCTTGAAGTGGAACAGCCCCGCGGACTCGGTCTCGACCATGCCCTCGACCTGCCGCAGCATGGCTTCGCTCATGACCACTGTGCCGGGCGCCGCCTCGTTCTGAAGACGGGCGGCAAGATTCACGATGTCGCCATGCGCCGTGACGCCGGTGCTCTCGCCGCTGTCGACGGCACCAAGCACCACGGGGCCGCTCGTGACGCTGATGCGCAGTTGCGGACGAATGCCGAGTTCGCTTTGGATCGCCTCGCTGGCGTTCGCAAGCTGCTCCTGGATTTCGAGCGCGGCGCGGCAGGCCCGCAATGGACCGTCCTCGAGCGCATGTGGCGTTCCGAACAGCGCCAAAATACCATCACCGGTGAAGTTCTTGACCGTGCCGCCATGTCGATGGATCGCCGCCGTCGACAGGCGCGAAACATGGCTGACCAGAGCGAAGGCGGCTTCCTCGCCCGATCCCTCGACGAACGCCGTGAAGTCCACCAGGTCGGTCATCAGGACGGTGATTTGCCGGTGCTCGCCTTCCTGACTTCCCTTCAGCAACCCAACTCCGGGAAGGAGGGCCATCTCACGCACTCCTGCAAAGAAATTGGCCGGTCGATATAACGCGCACTTATAGTATAACCGGCAAATGGCGGCGACACCATAATCGCCTGCCTCGATCCGGTTCGGCCCCGGCTATTCCATCTCGCGCAAAGCAGATAGCATCGGACCCGCAACAACTGTCCGGGGCGGGGGGAAGCAGCGGTTGGGTGCTCGCAAACCAATAGAGGTCGCCGTCATCGGGGGCGGTTGCGCGTCGATGGCCGCCGCCTTCGAACTGAGCCATCCAAGGCACAAGGGCAAATACCACGTTACGGTCTATCAGGTCGGCTGGCGCCTCGGCGGCAAGGGATCCTCCGGCCGCGGCGTTGCCGGCCGGATCGAAGAGCACGGCCTGCATGTCTGGCTCGGTTGCTACGACAACGCCTTCATGCTGCTGCGCCAGTGCTACGAAGAGCTCAGGATGCGGTCGAACGAACCTGTCCAACACTGGGACGAGGTCTTCATGCCGGATTGCCATATCGCGGTTGCCGGCGATTCGGCGAAGGGCGGCTGGGTCAACTGGACGGCGCATTTTCCACCCGCTGCCGGACTTCCGGGCGATCCCGTGGATACCAACAACCCGTTCGCGATGACGCACTACTTCTCCTGTGGTGTGGCGCTGCTGCGAACCCTTCTGCTCGGCCTGGAGACTTTTCGTTGTTCCGACGAAGCGGATTCCGCGCCGGTTCAGGAAACGGCGCAGCAGAGCCCGGATGCGATCGCCGCCAGGATCGCCAACTTGTTGCGCTTCGGCGCCCTCGCCTCGGCGGCGGTCGCCGTCGAGGCACTCGCGCTCGTAGAAGCGGCGATCAAGTCGATCGCGGCGGTTCCGCAAAGCGCCCTGCTGAGGCTGATGGAGGCGGTTGCCGCGGCGGTGCGAGAGCAGCTGGAGAGGATCGTCGCCACCGACGATCATCTCAGATATCAATGGGAGATCATCGATCTCATCCTGGCAAACCTCGTCGGGGCTGTCCGGTTCGGACTGCTGACCGATCCGCGGGGGCTCGATGCCATCAACCATCTGGACCAGCGCGAATGGCTGCGGATCAACGGAGCGTCGGAGCGCGCGATCAACTCGTCCTTTACCCGCGTTCTCTACGACATGGCGCTTGCCTATGAGGATGGCGACGAGAACCGGCCGGCGATCGCGGCCGGCGTCGCCCTGCGGGGAACGCTGCGGTTCTTTTTCAACTATCGTGGCGCGCCGCTGTGGAAGATGCGCGCCGGCATGGGCGATGTCGTTTTCGCGCCCTTTTACCGGGTGTTGCGGCAGCGAGGAGTGACCTTCAGGTTCTTTCACCGGCTGCGCAATGTCCGGCTTGCCGAGCCGGCAAAGCTCCGGCGCGGCGAAAAACCATATGTCGAGGCGCTCGAGTTCGACGTCCAGGCCGAGATCGTCGCCCAGCGCGAGTACCAGCCCCTGATCGACATTCGCGGCATGAAATGCTGGCCCTCCCTGCCGGACTTTCGGCAATTAAACAACGGACAGCGGCTGCGGCGCCAAAGGATCGATTTCGAGTCGCACTGGGATACGCGCAAGGTTGCGACGCGCAAACTGCTGGTGACGCGCGATTTCGACTGCGTCGTTCTGGGCGTGGGAGCCGGCGCGGTGCCGTATGTTTGCAGCGAGATTGTCGCCAGCAATCCCCGCTGGCGCGACATGGTCGGCCGCGTCAAGACCGTGGCGACACAAGCCTTCCAGGTCTGGCTCGATGCCGATTTGCAGGAATTGGGATGGGAGCTGCCGCCCGTCACTCTGACGAGTTTCGTGAAGCCGTTCGACACCTGGGCTGATATGGGACATGTCGTTCCGGCCGAAGATTGGCGCCAGCATCCGCCGCAGACGGTTGCCTATTTCTGCAATGTTTTGGCCGATCCGCCGAGCGAGCCTGCTGCCTCCGACCGGGATTATCCGCAGCGGCGCAACGCTGAGGTGCGCCTCAACGCGATCAACTTTCTCAATCGCGACATCCGGAATTTATGGCCAAGGGCGAACCGGCCCTCCGGCGAGTTTCGCTGGGAGCTATTGGTCGATCCGAAGGCCAAAAAGAGCAAAGCGACCGCCTCGCGCTTCGATACGCAGTTCTGGACCGCCAACGTCAATCCGTCCGACCGCTATGTTCTTTCGCTGCCCGGCAGCCTCGATCATCGGATTTCACCCCTTGACAACACCTACGACAATCTCACGATTGCCGGCGATTGGACGGAGTGCAGTCTCAACGTGGGATGCGTCGAAGCCGCCATGATCTCGGGACGGCTTGCGGCACATGCGATTTCAGGTTGGCCCGCGCTCGAAGATATTATCGGGTTTGATCATCCTTGATTGGCAGCACCATGCAACACCCGGAGGGGGATTAGCCATGGCGAAACGCAGTGATACCAAGAAGGGAAAGCGATACCGCAAGCAGGACCCCGAGCGCGAAGCGCCGAACCGGAAGGCGGATGACTACATCAGGCGCAACGCGACATCCGAGAATGGCCATGGGGGCGGCTACGCCAAGCCGAAGACGCTCGTTTCGGAAACCGTGCAGCGGGCCATCAGCGAGATGGTGCAGCTCAGTTCGTCGGTGATCGAGGAGCAGATCAGGGCCGGCCAGGCCGCCGCCGCCCGGCTGCGCGACGATCTTTCCACATCGGAGAAACTGAACGGAGACATCACCACCCTCGTCCATAGCCTGGCGACCGCTACCAAGGATATCGGCAATGCGTGGGTTGACCTGCTCACGATCGTCATCAGTGCGATCGGTGCAAAGCCACCTTCCGGAGACCATCCGCCTCGCCCCAATCCTACCGGCGAACCGACCAGAACTTTGACGGGTTCGTCGGGCGGCGCCAGAACGACCAGTTGTCTCACCCCTTCGGACCCCAACAGCAAGGCCGAGCCTGCCGAAATCGCCGTTACCGGCTACGGCGTGAAAGAGGTAACGCTCGATCTGCGCCCGCCCTCGATGCGATTTGTGCCTCTGGTGCAACCGCTTGTCACCGGCGACCGGAGGAACAGCCTCGGCGGAGTCAAATTTAGCCTCGACCCACAGCGGAAACTGGTGTTGGCGGTGGACGTCCCGCGCGGCCAGCCGCCGGGCACCTATACCGGCCTCATCGTGGACAGCACCACGAACAAATCGGGAGGGGCGGTCAGTGTTACCGTCGGCGCGTAGGGTCCGAAAACCGCGGTCGTCGGCTGATCGCCCGGCGATGTCCTCGCTCGTTGCCGGGACGCTGGAAGAATATGGCGCGATGACGCGCGAAGCCTTGTTCACCTACCTCCCGGCGGGATACCCCCGTCGTTATCTCTACGACATATTGTCCGACTATCCGCGGCGGCCCGGCAAAATGATGCGGCCAAGCATCTGCATCGCCACCGCCCGCGCCTTCGGCGCGAATCCGGGCGAGGCGGTACGTTCGGCGGTGGCGATCGAGCTGCTTCATAATGCCATGCTGATTCACGACGACATCCAGGACGAGAGCATATTGCGGCGCGGCGCGCCGACGCTTCACACGCTGCATGGCGTGCCTTTGGCGATCAACGCCGGCGATGCCTTGTTCCTGTTGAGCCTTCGGCCGCTACTCGACAATGTCGGCCTTGTCGGCGGTGCGCTGGGCCTGCGGATTCTCCGCGAAATGGAAACGGTGGCCTGGCATTCGCTGGAAGGCCAGGCGATCGAGCTCGGCTGGATTCGGGAAAACACGCTCGAGCTCAGCGATGCAGATTATCTGACCATGGTCTTGAAGAAGACCTGCTGGCTCGCAACCATCCATCCTTCCCGGATCGGCGCCTTGATCGGAAGCCGCGGCGCGATCGATCTCGAACCATTCATCCGTTTCGGCTTCTATCTCGGAGCCGCCTTCCAGATTCAGGACGACTTGCTCAATCTCGCGCCCGACCCCCGCTACGGAAAGGAAGCGAATGGCGACCTGCTGGAAGGCAAGCGCAGCCTCCTGCTCGTGCACGCCTATCGCCATGGCTCGGCCGCCGAGCGCAGCCGACTGACGAGGTTGTTTCTGCGGCCGCGGGCCAAGCGCCGCGAGCAGGATATCGACTGGGTGCTGTCGCTGATGGCGACATACGGCTCGGTGGATTATGTGCGTCGATTTGCCCATGCCTTGGCCGGCGCCGCCCTGCACGAATTTTCCTCGATCTATGGTCACCTTCCGCCATCCAGGGACAAGGCCTTCATCGAAGGGTTGGCGAACTGGATATTCATCCGCTGAGCCGCCCATTTTCCGGCTCTGCATCGTGGAGCGTTATGTGCGGCGCCGCGTGATGATTTACGGGGCCACCGGCTATACGGGCCGGCTCGTTGCCGCGCAGGCGGCAAGTTCACGCTGCTCGGCGGTGGTCGCCGGACGAACGGCTGATCGCGTGCAGGTGCTCGCGGCCGAGCTCGGCGTCGCCGGACGCGTCGTCGCGCTCGACCGGCCCAAGCGACTTGATGACGCCCTCGAAGACGTTGACGTTCTCGTCAATTCGGCGAGCCCGTTCGCGCACACCGCTCGGCCGCTCTTGGAGTCATGCCTGCGCACGCGCACCCACTATCTCGATGTGACCGGCGAACTGCCGGTTTTTCAGGATGCGTTTCGCTACGACGAACCGGCGCGCAAGCGCGGCATCATGATCATGCCGGGCGTAGGCCTTGGAATCGTGGCTTCGGACTGCCTTGCCGCCCATGTCGCAGCCTCAATCCCGCAGCCCAAATATCTTCGGATCGGGCTGTTGCGGCCGGCGCTGTTCTCGCGCGGCACATTTCGCTCCGCGCTCGGATTGAGCAGTTCCCAGGTGACCATTCGCCGAAACGGAAAGCTCATGTCTGTTCCCGCCGGCCGCCTGCAACGGGCATTCGACTATGGCGACGGGATGCGCGAAAGCGTTGCGGTGAGCTGGGCCGACGTCTTCACGGCCTATTTTTCCACCGGCATCCGAAATATCGAGACCTATCTGGCCGCCGGCCTCGCTTCGCGAGCGCTCTACCAGTTCGGTTCGGTGATGGCAGACGCCTTGCGTCTGGCGCCGGTGGAGCGCTTACTCGACGTTGCCGCCGGTGCCTGGCCGGAAGGCCCATCCGCGGAGCAACGGCAATCGGACAAATGCGTGATCGTGGCGGAAGTGGAAGACAGCTGGCGGCAGCGCAGCTGCGCCCGTCTTGAGACCCCCGACGGATACAGCTTCACCGCGCAAGCGGCGATGGCCATCACCGAGCAGATTTCACGGGGCTGCTTCCTTCCCGGTTTTCAGACCCCGGCACAGGTGTATGGAGCGGATTTCGTCCTGACGCTGCAGGGCGTGCGGCGCGAGCAGCTTCGGGGGTCCGTTTCCGGACTATCGCCGGGGTGATATGGTCTAGCGAAAAATAGCCGATCAATTTTCACGAGGATATTTCAAAATCCAAGCATGAGAGGAAAATCCGATGGCTCGGTTTATTATGCGAGATGATAATCCGGAAATTCCCCCGCCCTATGATTTTCCCGGCATCACCATCCAGAGCTTTCGCCTGCCTGCGACCCTGAGCAACCTTCAGGACATTTGCGACAAGTTTCTCAACATCGGCACGCTGGAGGAGCGCGGCTTTGAATATCGGGCCTTCCTCGGCTTCGTCGACATGGAGATCGTGACCTATCCGCGAATGGCCTTTGCGGAGCCGCCCTATTCGAACTGGGGCTATGCCAGCCAGCAGGAGATCTATTTTCGGTTTTTCGTCTGGAAGTTCGTGTATGCGTCCGGCGTCCTGTGGCCGGAGCCGATGCCCCAATTCTGCATTCCCTTCATCTTCGTCGACAATTCATGGTCGATGATCAGCGGACGCAATGTGATCGGCTTTCCCAAGCTCATGGCGCAATTTTCGCCGGCGACCGTCCTGGGGGCCAACCCATTCCAAATCTCGGTATCCACGCCAGCGCTAAAGAGCCATTCATCGGCGACCAAACTGCAGATGGAGCCCATCATCAGCATTGATCCCTCGAGTGGAAATCCGCAGCTTCCCGACGGGCTCTGGCCCTGGCTCGGCCTCGAGGTCAGCCTGAGCGACCCCCTTCTCGAGGCTTACCTGCAGCTGCTGCTTGCGGCCGTCCCCGACGCCTTTGCCACCATCGAGCTGAAGCAATTTCGCGATGCCGAGAGCCTCACCGAGGCCTGCTATCAAGCCGTGGTCGCGACGCGCTTTGCGCCCAGCAACATCGGCGCGCCCCAGCCTCTCCCGCCGGTCACGGTCACCGTCGCAAAATATGCAAGCCTGAACATTCCGCGCGATCTCGGATTTCCCGCCGACACGCCAATCCAGCCCCTGCTGCAATACGCCGTAACCCTGGATCTGAGCGCCACCGGCGCCGACAATCTTTTCGTCAGGTGATTGGCGAACGGCGGATGTTTGACCGTCGGAGCAACAACCTTTCGTGCAGGATTCGCGAACGCTCGCTCGCATTACCCTGGGCT
>JAFAUV010000124.1 GCA_019243075.1 Bradyrhizobium sp. | reverse complement strand
CTCGATCGAGACCCGCATGCGCGAGCTGTTCGACGCCAAGCTCAATCTCGACGATACGCCGATGACATCGGAGCAGATCGCGGAGGCCGTGCGCACCGCCGATGTGCTGGTGCCGACCGTCACCGACGTGATCAATGAGGAGCTGCTCAAAGCTCCCGACTGCAAGCTGAAGATGATCGCCAATTTCGGCAATGGCGTCGACAATATCGACGTGGTGGCGGCGCATGCGCGCGGCATCACGGTAACCAACACGCCGAAAGTGCTGACCGAGGACACCGCCGATATGACCATGGCGCTGATCCTCGCGGTGCCGCGCCGCCTGATCGAAGGCACCTCCGTGCTCAGCGAGGGCAAGCACTGGGCAGGCTGGTCGCCGACCTGGATGCTCGGCCATCGTATCGGCGGCAAACGCCTCGGCATCGTCGGCATGGGCCGCATCGGCCAGGCGGTGGCGCGCCGCGCCCGCGCCTTCGGCCTGCAGATCCACTATCACAACCGCCGTCCCGTCGCGCCCGTGATCTCGGAGGAGCTGGGCGCGACCTATTGGGAAAGCCTCGACCAGATGCTGGCGCGGATGGACATCATCTCGGTGAACTGCCCGCACACGCCGGCGACGTTCCATCTGCTCTCGGCGCGACGGCTCAGGCTGATCCGCAAGGAAGCCTATATCGTCAATACCGCACGCGGCGAGGTGATCGACGAAGACACCATGATCAGGCTGATCGAAGCCGGAGATATCGGCGGCGCCGGGCTCGACGTGTTCGAGAAGGAGCCCGCGGTCAACCCAAAACTGGTGCGCCTCGCCAAGCAGGGCAAGGTGACGCTGCTGCCGCATATGGGCTCGGCCACCATCGAAGGCCGCGTCGAGATGGGCGAGAAGGTGATCATCAACATCCGCACCTTCCTCGACAACCACAAGCCGCCGGATCGCGTGCTGCCGAGCATGTTGTGATGCATGCCGTAGGGGCGGATCGCTTCGCTCACCCGGGCTACTGCAGCCGTCACCGGTGCCTGCTCAGATCCGTGATCGTCAGCGCATCGCCGTTCAAGGGATTGAGCGGATCGCGCGCGTAGCGCACGGTCTCGAAGCGCATGTTGCGGGCATCGACCATCAGGAGCCTGCCGACCAGGCCCTCGCCGAAACCGACGATCTCGCGGATTGCCTCCAGCGCCATCATCGAGCCGAGCACGCCCGCGAGCGCACCCAGCACGCCGGCTTCCGCGCAGGTCGGCACCGTGCCCGGCGGCGGGGGCTCGGGAAACAGGCAACGATAGGTCGGATTGAACTTGCCTTTCTCGTTCTTCTCATGCGCGCGGATGGTCGTAAGCGAGCCGTCGAACGTGCCGAGCGAGGCCGTGATCAGCGGTCTCGCGGCGAGGAAGCAGGCATCCGACACCAGATAGCGCGTCGCGAAATTGTCGGAGCCGTCGAGCACCAGGTCATAGCCGCCGATCAGCGCCATGGCGTTGGCGGCATTGAGCCGCGTCGCATGCGCGCCGAAACGGACATGCGGGTTGAGCGCGTACACGCGTTCGGCCGCGGTGTCCGCCTTGCGGCGACCGAGGTCGGGCGTGGTGTGGATGATCTGGCGCTGCAGATTGGACAGCGACACATCGTCGTCATCGACGACGCCGAGCCCGCCGACGCCGGCGGCGGCGAGATACATCAGCGCCGGGGCGCCGAGCCCGCCGGCGCCGATCACCAGCACGGATGCCTCCTTCAGCGCCTGCTGGCCCGGGCCGCCGACGTCGCGCAGCACGATATGGCGGGCATAGCGTTTGAGTTCGTCGGCGCTGAGCATTTTACATCCTAACCCTCTCCGTCATGGCGAGGCGACGAAGCGATCCATGCTGTTTTGGCGGAGACGGTCTGGAACGCTTCGCTCGCAAAAGCGACGGCTATCCGGTCATCCGTCAGCTGAACCACCGCCCGGCTGTGACCGACCAAGCAGATGTGCTTAAATCGGCTCCATTCAATTACCCTCGCAATCACCCCCGGGATTTGTCATGAGATCGTGGCTGGCAGCAACCTTGATGTTCATGGCGGCCGGAGGATCGGCGAGTGCGCAGATGAGCGCGCCGCCCCCGGCGGGCGCCAAGCCGAAGACGGTGGCGACCGTCCCGATCCATCCCCCGGCGCTGCAGACGCCCACCGATACCGCCAATGCCATGGCGCAGGGCGAGCGGCTGGCGCTGCAATCGGACCTCGCCTGGGTCGGCGAATATAATGGCGCCATCACCGGCGAGGTCAGCGAGCGCATGGTGGCCGCGATCAGGGAATATCAGAAGGCCAAGGGCAGCAAGCAGACCGGCGTGCTCAATCCGCAGGAGCGCAGCGCGCTGGCGGAAACCGCGCGGCGGCGCCAGGAGAATGCCGGCTGGAAGCTCGTCACCGACATCGTGACCGGCGCCCGCCTCGGCATCCCGACCAAGCTGGTGCCGCAGCAGACCAGCGATGCCAGCGGCACCAGATGGACTTCCCCGACCGGCACCATCCAGGTGCTGCTCGGCCGGCGCAAGGAAGCAAATCCGACCAGCGCCAGGCTCGCCGACGAGGAGAAGAAGGACCCGCCCGGGCGCAGGATCGACTACACCGTGATCAAGCCGGACTTCTTCGTGCTGTCGGGCATGCAGGGGCTGAAGAAGTTTTATCTGCGCGGCAGCTTCAAGGGCGACGAAGTCCGGGTCATGACCATCCTCTACGACCAGGCCACGGAAAATACCGTGGAGCCCGTGGTGATCGCGATGTCGAGCGCGTTCAACGCGTTCCCGGTGGCGATGCCGGGACCGTCCCCGCGCAAGACCGTCGAATACTCAACCGGCACGGTCGTGACCGAGGACGGCGCCATCCTCGCCGATCGCGAGGCGACGGACGGTTGCATGGCGATCACGGTCCAGGGGCTGGGCCATGCCGACCGCCTCGCCGAAGACAGGGAGCGAGGCCTTGCGCTGCTGCATATCTATGGTGCGCATTCCCTGAAACCGCTCGGCCTCTCCGACGGCGCCGTCAAGACCAGCGTCGACCTCATCGGTATCGCCGATCCGCAGAACCAGGGCGGCGGCGCGGCCGTGACCAGTCTGAAGGCCCAGGTGACCCAGGTCGGCACCGGCGCCGATCTCGCGCTCGCTCCGGCGCCGGCCGTCGGATTTTCGGGCGCGCCGGCGCTGGATGGCGACGGCAAGTTCGCGGGCCTGGCGCTGCTGAAGCCGCTCGTGGTCGCGACGACGGCGCCGGCCGGTACGGCACCGGCCGGCCAGGCCGTGCTGGTGACCGGCGACAGCGTGCGCGATTTCCTGAAGGCGAACAACGTGACTGCGTCGGGTACTTCGGCCGATGCCAAGGGCGCCGCGGTGCGCGTGATCTGCGTGCGGAAGTGACGCCCGCAACAGCGTGTCGCGATTGATGGGTTCGATTGCGCCTAGTCAACGACGATCTGAGCCGTGAGAATTTGCGATCGGCGCGGGACGAAAGGCGGCCCGGGCCGCGAGGCCATCACATCGCAGCAGCGCCCCTGCCACAGAGGTTAATGCTTGATAACACTTCAGTACTTGCACGGACTTTGAAATTATGACGATCCTGCCATGTTGACGATCGTTGCCGGCATCCGATTCGACTTCGGAACGGGGTGCGGAACGTCCTGAGCAAGAATTGCTCCGCGTCGCGCATGCGATGCACTCAGTTCGGCGTAGCCGAGACCACTCTATCAATCATCCGAAGGATGCTCGCAGATGCAAACTATCGTGTTGGCGACCCAAAAGGGCGGCAGCGGCAAGAGCACGCTCGCCATCGGGCTGGCGCTGGCCGCCAAGGAGGCCGGGCACAATGTCCGCCTGATCGAAGCCGACCAGCAGGGCACCCTGTCGAACTGGCAGCGCCGCCGCGGCGCCGACAAGCCCATGGTCGAAGCGATCCACAACGCCCGCGACATCGAAGCCCGCCTGCAGGCCCTCGCGCTCGCCGGCGTGACCCTCACGATCATCGATACCGCGGGGGGCATCACGGCCGCGACTACGGAAGCCGTCCGCTATTGCGATTTCTGCATGATCCCGGCCCGCCCCTCGATCGCCGACATCGAAGCCAGCGCTGCGACGCTCGATCTCGTGCGCGCCTGGCGAAAGCCGTTCGCCTTCATCCTCAACCAGACGCCGATCCGCAGCCAGCGCAACAACTTCGCCGCCGACGCCATCGGCGAGGCGGCCGCGCGCGATCTCGCCGACGTGCTCGCCAGCCCCTTCATCGTCATGCGCAACGATCATCAGGACGCGCTCCTCGCCGGCCTCGCGGTCAGCGAGCTCTCGCCGTTCGGCAAGTCGGCCGATGAAATGCGCGACCTCTGGCGCTGGGTCGACGCACGCATGAATGGCCGCCTCCAAGCCAGCGAAGAAGTGAGCGACGAAATTCCGGATGTCGAGTTTCCGATCATCCTGGCGCCCGACCACCTCAAAGCCGCGCCTTTGAAGGAAACCGCACCGCCGTCCCAGCGCGAGCGCGGCCCCGATATCGTTTGGGATGCGGGCCAGTGACCGCTGGCATCATTTCTGGCACTTCGGGCACCAGAAGGTCGAGCGGCCGTTCTGGGTGAAGCGGCGGATCACGCCGCCACAAGCTTTGCCGCAAGGCTCGCCTTCGCGGTCATAGACCTGGAAGGAATGCTGGAAATAGCCGAGTTCGCCACTGGTCTGGCGATGGTCGCGCAGCGAGGAGCCGCCGGCCTTGATCGCCTGGTTCAGCACCTCGTGGATGGCGTCGACCAGGCGTTTGGCGTGGTCGGTCGGCTCGCGCTTCTTGTTCGCAAGCGTCGAGGCCTGCCGCTTCGGCGACAGATGTGCGCGATAAAGCGCCTCGCAGACATAGATGTTGCCGAGCCCCGCCACCACCCGCTGGTCGAGCAGCGCCGCCTTCAGGGTCGTCGATTTGCCGGCGCAGCCGCGCGCCAGCATGGCGGCATCGAATTCATTGCCGAGCGGTTCGGGACCGAGCCCCCTGAGCAGCGGCTCCGCATCGAGCGCGTCGCGCGCGATGATCTTCATGTAGCCGAAGCGGCGCGGATCGTTAAAGACAATGTCGGCGCCGGAGGACATGCGAAACAGCACATGGTCGTGCGCGGCATCCTTGCCGCGCGGACAATGGAACTCCCCGGGCGTCTTCGCCTCATCTTTGTTCTCGACGCGGAATGAGCCCGACATGCCCAAATGCATGAGCAGCACGTCGCCGGACGCCAGGTCCGCCATCAAATATTTGGCGCGGCGGCCGAGCCCGATCACGGTCTGACCGGTCAGCCGCGCGGCGAAATCCTTCTGGAAGGGAAAGCGCAGGTCCTTGCGGCGGGCCTCGGCGTGCAGGATTTTTGCACCCTCCATGACCGGCTGCAGGCCGCGGCGGACGGTCTCGACTTCGGGCAGTTCGGGCATGGTCGATTCGGGCTTGGTGATTCAGACTTGGTCGATTCAGGCTTGGTCGATTCAGGCTTGGAGGTCATTCACCTTATGGAGGTGACGTGATAGCCCCTTTGCGCCGGGCGCGCTATGGTCCGGGGTGTGGAGCAGTGTTGATGAGCCAGCCGGACGAGACCACCCATTTCGGCTTTCGCGACGTGCCGCTGACGGACAAGCAGACCCTGGTCAACGACGTGTTTCACAGCGTGGCCTCGCGCTACGACCTGATGAACGACCTGATGTCCGGCGGTCTGCACCGCGTCTGGAAGGACATCATGGTGGGCACGCTCAACCCGCCGAGGAGCGGCCGGCCCTATGCGCTGCTCGACGTCGCCGGCGGCACCGGCGATATTGCCTTCCGCGCCGCACAGGCCTCGGGTCCCGGATTCCACGCCACGGTCTGCGACATCAATGCCGACATGCTGGCGGTCGGCCGCGACCGCGCCGTCAAGCGCCATCTCGACGACCGCGTCGCCTTCGTCGAAGGCAACGCCGAGGAGCTCGCCTTCCCCGACCGCGCCTTCGACGGCTACACCATCGCCTTCGGCATCCGCAACGTGCCGCGCATCGACCGCGCGCTGAAAGAGGCCCATCGCGTGCTCAAGCCCGGCGGGCGCTTTCTCTGCCTGGAGTTTTCCAGCGTCAATGTACCCGGTCTCGACCGGCTCTATGACCTGTTCTCGTTCAAGGTGATCCCCGAGCTCGGCCGCGTCGTGACGGGCGACGCCGAGTCCTACCGCTATCTCGTCGAATCCATCCGCAAATTTCCCAAGCCGGCGACGTTCGCGGACATGATCGGCGCGGCCGGCTTCTCCCGCGCCAGCTGGCAGTCGCTCTCCGGCGGTATCGTGGCGGTGCATTCGGGCTGGCGTTTGTGATCTCCGCGTTCACCCATATTGCGCGGCTCGCCCGCGCCGCAATCGTGTTCGCGCGCGAAGGCGTGTTCGGCGTGGTCGATCCGGCGCTGGTGCCGCCACCCGGCCAGCTTGCGATCAGGATCGCGCGGCTGCTCGAGCGGCCCGGCGCCAAATCCGGTCCCCGGCTGTCGCGCGCGCTGGAGCGGATGGGCCCCGCCTACCTCAAGCTCGGGCAATTTCTCGCCACGCGCCCCGATGTGGTCGGGGTGGTGCTGGCGCGCGATCTCGAAGCCTTGCAGGACCGGCTGCCGCCGTTCTCGCAGGCCGAGGCCGAGGCCGTGATCGCCGGCTCGCTGGAACGGCCGCTCGCCCAGGCGTTTGCGATCCTCGGGCCGCCGGTGGCGGCGGCCTCGATCGCGCAGGTGCATCGCGGCGAGGTGATGCGCGGCGGCATGCGCCAGGCGGTGGCGGTGAAAGTATTGCGCCCGAATGTCGCCGCGCGTTTCCGTCGCGACCTCGCCGACTTCTTCTTCGTCGCCCACAAGGCCGAAGCCTATTCGGCCGAAGCGCGGCGGCTGCGGCTGGTCGAAGTCATCAACACCATGCAGCGCTCGGTCGCGATGGAGATGGATCTGCGGCTGGAGGCGGCCGCGCTCTCCGAGATGGCGGAGAATACGGCCGACGATCCGGATTTCCGCGTGCCGGCCGTCGACTGGGACCGCACGACGCACAACGTGCTGACGATGGAATGGGTTGATGGCATCGCGCTTTCCGATCACGCCCGCCTCGAACAGGCCAAGGTCGATCTGCCCGATCTCGGCCGCAAGGTGATCCAGAGCTTCTTGCGCCACGCGCTGCGCGACGGCTTCTTCCATGCCGACATGCATCCCGGCAATCTCTTCCTCGACAAGGAAGGCCGCCTCGTCGCCGTTGATTTCGGCATCATGGGACGATTGGGATTGAAGGAGCGGCGCTTCCTCGCCGAAATCCTGCTCGGCTTCATCACCCGCGACTACCGCCGCGTGGCGGAGGTGCATTTCGAGGCGGGCTACGTGCCTTCCCATCATTCGGTTGAAAATTTCGCGCAAGCGATCCGCGCCATCGGCGAGCCCATCCACAACCGTACCGCTGAAGAGATTTCGATGGCGCGGCTGTTGACGCTGCTGCTCGAAGTCACCGGCCTGTTCGACATGCGCACGCGCCCCGAATTGATCCTGCTGCAGAAGACCATGGTGGTGGTCGAAGGCGTCGCGCGCAGCTTCGATCCGAAGCTCGACATCTGGAAGACGGCCGATCCCGTGGTGCGCGAATGGATCGAGCGCAATCTCGGCCCTATCGGGCGCATCCAGGGCGCGATGTCAGGCGCGGGCGAGCTCGGTCACCTGCTCTCGAAGCTGCCGGAAATCGCCAACCGTGCGGTCACCGTGCTGGAACAGATGGAAGATATGACCCGGGAGGGTCATATGCTGTCAACAGATACGATCGAGGCGCTGGGCCGCAAGGAAGCAAAGAAGGCGCGGGTGAGCACAATTGCGCTGGTGATCATCGCCGCCTGCTCCCTCGGAATTTTGATCGAATTGGCCCGGTTTTGATTGCATTGCAATCACTTTAATGATATCATTGCTATCATTGAAGGATCGGTGTCATGGCAAGCCTGACCATCCGAAAGCTTGACGAGGCCGTCAAAGCCTATCTCCGCCTGCGCTCGGCCAGCAAGGGCCGCTCGGTCGAGGAGGAGGTGCGGGTCATCCTAGGAGAGCTGATCCGGGGGCACGTCCATGATCAAGGCCAAGCGGAGCCTGCGCCCGCGTTATCCGCCGCACAGGCCGCTGCGCGCCCCGCACGGCCAGCCAGCACAACTGGCGAAGTGCGCATCACTCTTATCATCGGCGGCGGCATTGCCGCCTACAAGGCGCTGGACCTGATCCGGCGGCTGAAGGAACGACAGATTCGCGTCCGCTGCGTGCTGACCGGGGCCGCAACCCGATTCGTCACGCCGCTCGCCGCCGGCGCGCTCGCCGGCGAGCGGGCCTATACCGACCTGTTCGATCCCGAAAGCGAGTTCGACGCCGGCCATATCCGGCTGGCCCGCGACTGCGACCTGATCGTGGTCGCCCCGGCGACCGCCGACCTGATGGCAAAGATGGCGCAGGGCCATGCCGACGATCTCGCCAGCGCCATCCTGCTCGCGGCGAGCCGGCCGATCCTGCTCGCGCCGGCCATGAACCCGATGATGTGGAGCAATGCCGCGACCCGTCGTAACGCCGCGCAGCTGGCGCGCGATGGTGTCGCCATGGTCGGTCCCAATGCCGGCGAGATGGCGGAGCGGGGCGAAGCCGGCGTCGGCCGCATGGCGGAGCCCGTCGAAATCGCGGATGCCGCCGAGCGCTTCCTGCGACCGCCGCAGCCGCGCCCCTTGTCCGGCAAGCGGGTGCTGATCACAGCAGGCCCGACGCACGAGCCGATCGACCCGGTGCGCTACATCGCCAACCGTTCCTCCGGCAAGCAGGGCTTTGCCATCGCCGCCGCGGCGCAAGCGGCCGGCGCGGACGTGACCCTGATCTCCGGCCCGGTCGAGCTCGACGAGCCCCACGGCGTGAAAGTCGTGCATGTCGAGTCCGCGCGCGAGATGCTGGCCCGCGTCGAGACCGCCCTCCCAGCCGACATCGCGATCTTCGCCGCAGCGGTCGCCGATTGGCGCGTCGCCAATGAAGGCGGGCAGAAGCTGAAGAAGACCGATGCGGCGCTGCCGCCATTGGCGCTGGTCGAAAACCCGGACATCCTCGCCACCATCTCGCATCTGAAGGAGCGCCGGCCGCCGCTGGTGATCGGCTTCGCCGCCGAGACCGAGCATCTGATCGACAACGCCAAGGCCAAGCTGGCACGCAAGGGCTGCGACTGGATCGTCGCCAATGACGTCTCGCCCGCAACCGGCGTGATGGGCGGCGACCGCAACACCGTGCATCTTCTCGCCCGCCACGGCAGCCGGATCGACGTCGACTCCTGGCCGGTCATGACCAAGGAGCAGGTCGCAGTGGAATTGATCGCCCATGTGGCGAAGAATTTTCCGACGGGATGATCGTACCGAGAAGGATGACGCCAGTGCGTATGACGGGTCTCCCCGAAATCCAAGTCAATATCCGCCGACTGCCGCATGGCGAAGGCCTGCCGTTGCCGGCCTATCAGACCGCGCATGCGGCCGGGCTCGACCTGCTCGCCGCGGTTCCTGAGAGCGCGCCGCTGCTGCTGGCGCCAGGCAAGCACGCGCCGGTGCCGACCGGGCTCGCCATCGCATTGCCGGAAGGTTTTGAGGCGCAGGTGCGCCCCC
>JAFAUV010000101.1 GCA_019243075.1 Bradyrhizobium sp. | reverse complement strand
GAGGGTGAAGGCGTTGATGTTGCGCAGCACCTGCGGGATCGGCTTCGCCGCGACGAAGCCGAGCTTGCCTGACTTGGTCGAATAGCCGGCCACGATGCCGGAAATGTATTGCGCCTCGTCGATATAGCCGAAATAGCTGCCGGCGTTCTTCGGATCCTTGTCGGTCCACAGCCCACCGCAATGCTCGAAGGTGAGCTTTGGATATTTCGCGGCCATCTTCAGCATGTGCGGGTTGTAGTAACCGAACGAGGTTGGGAACAAGAGCGTCGCGCCGTCGAGATTGATCATCGACTCCATCGTCTTCTCGACCGCGTCGGTCTCCGGCACCTTCTCTTCCTCGACCACCTTCAGGCCGGGGAGTTTCTTCAGCGCGGCGGCGCCCTGCGCATGCGCCTGGTTGTAGCCGTAATCGTCGCGCGAGCCGACATAGATGAAGCCGATCGTGGTGTCGGCGGCCGCCGCCCGGCGCACGCTCAGCGCCGAGCCAAGAGTCAGCGCCGCGCTACCCTGCAACAGACGCCGTCGTGAAATTCTGCCAAAATCCATCTGCCTGCTCCCGGTCGCGGCGTCCCTGCGCCGATCCCTCGGCCTCGCCCGAAGCGGCGGAGCCCTGGGGAGCCATGTCGCAAGCTTCGTGCCAGAGCTTTTTTCCTGAGCATGGTCAGGTAAGGCATTGATAAGATTAGGATACAAGAGATGATCAGAAGTCGCGTGAATCTTGTGCAATGCCTCGGATGATTAAAATATCGGCATCATTTTTGGATTGTATGCAAGTCGGTTGAGCATTGCGGAGGCCTCCGATCGGCTGTTTCGGGCGAGTGGCAGCGAGGTGGTCCGACCCCATCGACTTCGCCGCCGGGCGAGACTATCGCTGGCGAACGGATCTGGTTCGATCGGCCGGAAGGCATATGGCGGGATGAAGGTGGAAATGGCCGGGCTTGAGAATTTGACGCTCGGCAAGGAGATCGTCGTCCGCATCACCGACCTGGCTGCGATCTCCGAGACCAAGGAACATCTCGCCCGGATCTTTCTGACGCCCGAGCATCGCAGCGCGGCCGAGCTGATCCTGCGCTGGATGCGCGAAGCGGGCATGCACGCGCATCTCGATGCGATCGGCAATGTCTGCGGCCGCTACGAGGGCGCCACGCCCGGGCTGCCCTGCCTGATGCTGGGCTCGCATTACGACACCGTGCGCGATGCCGGCAAATGGGACGGGCCGCTCGGCATCGTCACCGCCATCTGCTGCGTTGCCGATCTGAACCGCCGCGGCAAGCGGCTGCCGTTCGCGATCGAGGTGACCGGCTTTGCCGACGAGGAAGGCGTGCGCTTTGCCTCCACGCTGCTCGGCAGCCGGGCGGTGGCCGGCACCTTCGACGAAAGCGTGCTGAACGGCCGCGACCGCGACGGCATCTCGATGCGCGAGGCGATGCGGGATTTCGGCCTCGATCCCGATCATATCGGCGCCGCCGCCCGCGCGCGCCGCGAGCTAATGGCCTATCTCGAATTGCACATCGAGCAGGGGCCGGTGCTGGAAGCCAACAATCTTCCGGTCGGCGTGGTCACGGCGATTGCGGGTGCGACGCGGATGGCGGCGCGGCTGACCGGCATGGCCGGCCATGCCGGCACCGTGCCGATGGCGCTGCGCCGTGATGCGCTGGTCGGGGCCGCCGAAGCCGTCTGCGCGATCGAGGAGTTTTGCCGGACCGACGGCAACGGCCTGGTCGGCACCGTCGGCTATATCCACGCCGCGCCGGGCGCCACCAATGTCATCCCCGGCCAGGTCTCCTTCACGATCGACCTCCGCGCGCCGACCGACACGCATCGCAAGCGTGCGGTCGCCGACATCGTCCGGCAGATCGAGGCGATCGCCCGGCGCCGCAAGCTTTCGCTGCAACTCGACGTCACCCACGAAAACCGGACCGTGCCCTGCGCGCCGTGGCTGAAGGCGCAGGTGGCGGAAGCCATCCTCGCCGAGGGCTTTGCGGTGTTCGAGCTGCCGAGCGGAGCCGGGCATGACGGCATGGCGATGATCGATATCGCCGATGTCGCCATGATCTTCGTCCGCTGCCGCGGCGGCATCAGCCATCACCCCGACGAGCATGTCGAGCTCGCCGACGCCGACGCCGGCGCGCGGGTGCTGCTAAGGGTGATCGAGAATTTCCGGGCGCGGGAGTAGGGCCGTCTATCGCTTGGCCGCCGGTCGGTCGCGCTTGCGAAATTCCGACAACGAGACCGTGTTGATCAGGAACATGCGCAGACGTCAGAGCTCGCGATCACGCATTCGGACCTTGCCGCGCCGGAAATCGCCGTCGTCCCTGGGCATGGCAAGCAGCACGTCCGCAAAGCAAGGCGCCTGCGCTCGTTCAAGGCCCCGCAGGCGCTCGTACTCCATCACGTCCATCACGACCACAGCAGGTTTGCCGTGCTTGGTCACGGTCTGCGGCGTGCGCCGCGCTGCCTCGACGACCTCGCTGAAGCGGTTCTTGGCATCCTGCACCGACCAATTGCGCTGAGCCACGCTGCGTACTTTCTAGCTGGAATTTCTAGCAATAACATAATGGCCGCCCTGGTCCGCGTCGAGCGGGCCGCGGCGACTACCCCGCGGTCACGTCCACCATCTCCCGGCCATCGAGCACCTGGTGCGCCTTGGCGCGGTCGAGATCGCCTTCCCAGGCGGCGACGACCACGGTGGCGACGCAGTTGCCGGTCAGATTGCCGGCCGCGCGCGCCATGCCGATGAACCAGTCGACCGAGAGCACCAGCACGAGGCCGATCGCGGGAATGCTCGGCACGGCGTTCAGCGTCGCCGCCAGGATCACGATCGCCGAGCCCGGCACGCCATGCGCGCCCTTGGAGGTGATCAGGGATACGCCGAGCACCAGCAGGAGATCGCCGAGCGACAGCGGCGTGTTGGTCGCCTGGGCGATGAACACGACGGCAAGCGTGAGATAGATCGAGAAGGCGTCGAGATTGA
>JAFAUV010000024.1 GCA_019243075.1 Bradyrhizobium sp. | reverse complement strand
GGCCCTTGTGCTTCGGCACGTTGGGATCGGTGCGCGTGATCAAGAGGCCGTAGTCGGAATAATGCGCGCCTGACGTCCATATCTTCTGGCCGTTGACGATCCAGTTGTCGCCCTTCTTCTCCGCGCGGGTGCGCAGGCCCGCGACGTCGGAGCCGCCGGCCGGCTCGGAGAAGAGCTGGCACCAGATTTCCTCGCCGGAGGCGAGCTTGGGCAAGTACCTCCGCTTGTTCTCTTCGCTGCCATAGGCCATTACGGTCGGGCCACACATGCCCTCGCCGATCTGGAACGGCTGGGTCAATTTGCCATAGGCGCCCTCCTCCTGCTGCCAGATCACGCGCTCGATCGCCGTTGCACCGCGGCCACCATATTCTTTCGGCCATTGCAGGCAGGCCCAGCCCGCCTCGGACTTCTTCTTCTGCCAGGCCTTGCCGACCTCGACGATGTCGTGGTGCTGAAGGCGGATGCGCCCGAGCGAGGATTTTGAAAGCTCGGCCTCCAATTCCCTCGGCGCGTTCGCCTCGATCCATTTCCGCGCGAGGCTGCGGAACTCCGCTTCCTGCGGGGTGTCATCGAAATTCATCGCTACATCCCTCTCTGCGTCGGGTGGCTAGAAGGCATAACCCACCTTTTTCTATTCGTTGGCCCAATGGGCGGGTTGCGCTTCGCTGGCCGCCCACGGGTCTTCACGCGCGTCCCCTGGTCGGGATCTGGTTGAACGGAACGTCCTTGTCGACACGGATGTCGCCGGGCAGGCCCAGCACCCGCTCGGCGACGATGTTGCGCATGATCTCGTCCGTGCCGCCCTCGACACGCGTGCCGGGCGCCCGCAGCAGCATCGCCTGGAACTTGCCGGCGAGCTCTGCCTCCGGCCCGCTGAGCACGCCGGCCGCGCCCTGCAGATCGAGCGCGTAGGTCGCGACATCCTGGATCATCGAACCGGCCACCAGCTTGCCGATGGAATTTTCCGGTCCCGGACGTTCTCCTTTGGAAAGCGCCGAGATGGCGCGGAAGCTGGTATATTTCAGCCCGCTGGCCTTCACCGCCCAGTTCGCGAGCTTCGAGCGCACGGCGCGGTCCTCGATCGCCGGGCCATCGTCCAGCATCAGGCCGGAGCAGAACTCGAAGATTTCCGGAAAGCCGGTCGCCACCCCCGCGCCGATCGACATGCGCTCGTTCATCAGCGTGGTCAGCGAAACGTTCCAGCCGTCATTGACATTGCCGAGTCGCTGAGAGTCCGGAATCGTCACGTCGGTGAAATAGACCTCGTTGAATTCGGATTGCCCGTTGGCCTGATGGATTGGCCGCACTTCCACGCCCGGACTCTTCATGTCCAGGAAGAACATGGTCAACCCCTTGTGCTTGGGCACGTTGGGATCAGTGCGCGTAAGCAGGATGCCGTAGTCCGAATAATGCGCGCCCGTGGTCCATATCTTCTGGCCGTTGATGATCCAGTCGTCGCCACTTTTCTCCGCCCGTGTGCGGAGGCCAGCGACATCGGAACCGCCGGCCGGCTCGGAGAAGAGCTGACACCAGACCTTTTCGCCGGAGGCGAGCGGCGGCAGATATTTGCGCTTATGATGTTCGGCCGCGAATGCCATCATGGTCGGCCCGCACATGCCGTGGCCGATGATGAACACGCCGGAGAGCTTGCCGAACGGCCCCTCTTCCTGCTGCCAGATCACGCGCTCGATCGGCGAAGCGCCGCGGCCGCCATACTCCCTGGGCCAATGCAGGCAGGCCCAGCCGGCCTCCGCCTTCTTCTTCTGCCATGCTTTCGCAACCTGGAGAATATCGGCGCCTTCGAGCCTGACGCGACCGAGTGAGGATTGGCGCAGCTCGTCCTCATATTGCTTCGGCGCATTGGCGCCGATCCAGGCCTTGGCCTCGGCGCGGAACGCGGCTTCCTGCGGGGTGTCGTCGAAGTTCATATCTCAATCCTCGCCGTGTCGTTCTCGTAGGATGGGTAGAGCGAAGCGAAACCCATCTCTTATGCGGCCACCGGTTTGATGGGTTTCGCTGCGCTCAACCCATCCTACGCACGCCGCACCTTATGCCGCGTTCTTCTTGCGCATGCGCTCGATCAGCGCGTCCTCCCAATAGGACAGGCTGCCGAGCCCGAGCGCCACCGCGTTGGCGCGGCGATAATACATGTGGCAGTCGAACTCCCAGGTGAAACCCATGCCACCATGAACCTGGATGTTGTTCTTGGCGCAATGCTGGAATGCCTGCGTGGCGCTGATGCGCGCGGCCGCGGCGGCTTCCGGCAATTCACCGGCGTTGGTCGAGAGCGCCCAGGCGCCGTAATAGCAATTGGAGCGCGCCAGGGTCGCCGAGACATACATGTCGGCGAGCATGTGCTTCACCGCCTGGAACGATCCGATCGGTCGGCCGAAGGCAATGCGGTCGAGCGCATAGTCGCGCCCCATCTCCAGCGCGCGATCGGCGCCGCCGACCTGCTCGAACGCGGTCAACACTGCGGCGCGATCCAGCACCTGGGTGAGGATGCTCCAGCCTTCGCCGGCCGCGCCGAGCGGCTCGGCCTTGCAATTCTTGAAGGCGAGTTCGGCCTGCCCGCGCGTCGGATCGAGATTGGTCAATTCCTTGATTTCGACGCCGCCACCTTTCAAGTCGGCCAGGAACAGCGAGATATCGCTCTCGCGGCCGCTCGCTCCGGAGCGCGCGGCGACAACGGCGAAATCCGCGATCGCGCCGTCGGCGACCGGCTTCTTGACACCGTTCAGCATTCCGCCATTGGCTGACAGTTTGACCGCCTTGGCCGACGGATTGCCGGTGCCCTCGAACAGCGCCAGCGTGCCGATCGCTTCGCCCGAAGCGATTTTCGGCAGCCATTTGCTCTTCTGCGCGTCGCTGCCCGCGATCAGCAGCGCTTCGGCGGCGAGATAGACCGTCGAGGAGAACGGCACCGGCGCCAGCGCGCGGCCCATCTCTTCCGCGATCACGCAGAGCTCGAGATGCCCGGCGCCCGCGCCGCCGAACTGTTCCGGGATGGCGACGCCGAGGAAGCCCATCTCGGCAAGGCCCTTCCACAATTCCCTGTCATAGGGCGCCTTGCCGTCGAGCACGGCGCGCACTGCCTTCGGCGGGCATTTTTCGGCGAGGAATTTGCGTGCCTGGTCGCGGAGCTGCTTCTGGTCGTCGGAGAAATCGAAGTTCATGTTGCCACTCGCCTTGGTGATAGGGGCTGGTTCAGGATGATGACATCCTCGTCCGGTCGGTCGGCATACAGCCGCTCGACCAAGGCGGAGCGGCGCTCGAGCCCGGCGCGTTGATTGATGTAGCCCTTGTCGGTCAGCTCATTGCCGTCGATCGAGGGCGGCTCGACCATCAGCATCGCGCGCGCGATGCTGAGACTGCTCGAACCGCCGCAGGCGCTGTTGTGGGCTTCGAGCCCGCGCCTGAAGCAGGCGATCACCTCGGGATGCCGCACGACATCCTCATAGGTCGCCTCGGCATGGCCGACGATCTGACGGCAGGCGTGAAGGTTCGGCCAGGCGAGCAAGCCGATGAAAGGACGATCCTGCCCGGCCACCAGCGCGTCATGCACGACCGGCGTCGTGGCGGCGATCGCATCGGTGCGGAGCGAGCCGACATGAACGAAAGTGCCGGTGGTGAGCTTGAAATCCTCGACCACGCGGCCGGCGAAGATGATGCCCTTCACGGGATCATCGGGATCGACGAACACGCCGGCATCGCCGATGCAGTAGAAGCCCTCCTCGTCGAACATCTTCTTCGTCAGCTCGGGCTGGTTGTAATAGCCGGGCGTGACGTTGATGCCGCGCAGCCGCAATTCATATTGCGAAGCGCATGGCACCATCTTCAGCTCGACGCCGGGAAACGGCAGGCCGATCAGGCCGACGCGCTCGGTGTTCCAATAGGTGGCGGTCGCGGTCGGCGCGGTCTCGGTCGAGCCCCAGCCGGTAAAGAACACGATACGCTCGCCGGTGGTCTTCACCGCCAGCGCCTGCATGCGCTCGTAGAGATCGTCCGGCAGCCGGGCCCCGCCATAGGCCATCAGCGACAGGTTTTTGAAGAAGCTGCGGCACAGCGCGTCGTCCTTCTCCATGGCGGCAGCGAGCGCGGCGTAACCTGCCGGGACGTTGGCGTAATAGGTCGGCGAGACCTCGCGCAGGTTGCGGATGGATTCCTCGAACATGCCCGGCATCGGCCGGCCCTCGTCGATGTAAAGCGTGCCGCCATCGACCAGCACCGGGTTGAACGCGGCGTTGCCGCCCATGGTGTGATTCCACGGCATCCAGTCCAGCACGACGGGCGGGATCGCGCCCGCCTGGCGCGGCCGCACCTGCATCATCATCGCCGCATTGGCGCACATCATCTGCTGGGTGTTGATGACGGCCTTCGGGATGCCGGTCGAGCCGGACGTGAACAGGAGCTTGCCGACGGTGTCGGGCGTAATCTTGGCGATCGACTGCTCGACGTCTTTGGTGACGGGCGTGGCGGCAAGATCGGCGAAGGCGATGCTCCTGATGCCCTCGCAGGGCCGGGCAACATGGACGACAGTGACGCCCTCGAGATCGAGCGCTTTGAGCGCCTTCTCGAAGGTCGGGCCGTCCTGGACCATCACCACCGCCGGCTTGATCAGGCCGAACAGATATTTCAGCTTGGCGTGATCCTGGCTCATCAGGGAGTAGGCCGGCGATACCGGGGCGGCCGGATGGCGCGCCTGCATCGCCGCCTGGGTCATCAGCGCATGCTCGAGCGAATTACCGGAGAGGATCGCAACCGGTCGGCCAGGCTCGAGCTTCAGATCGAGGAGGCCCTGAGTGAGGGCATCGATGGTCGCCTTGGCCTCGGCATAGGACAGCTTGCGCCAGTGCCGCCCGGGTCCGCCGCGCTGCGCGAGCCAGATGCGCTCGGGTGCTTGCTTTGCCCATTTCGCAAGGTACGCCGGGATGTGCCGGGCATAAGGCTGCAGCGGAATGCGCGACTTCAAGACGATCGTACCGTCATCGCGGCGCTCGACCGCGATGTCGCGCTTCAGCCAGTCGATCTTGCGAAAAGCCGGCTTCTCCAGCACCGCCGCCGCATTTCCACTCATATTGCGCCTCCCGAAATTAAGGGCTCTTTGCGAGCTCTTGGTCTGTGTTCAGGTATAGACTCGCTTCCGCTTTGCGCGAAGTGGAGTTTCACTCCGCCGTCGTCCTGGCCAAGCGGAGCGCGAGCCGGGACCCATAACCACAGGCGTTCGTTGTTGCGAAGGACGACGACCACCTGACTTCAACAGAGAGATCACACGGTATCGGTCCTGGCTTTCGCCAGGACGACAGCGCAGTTTGCGGTCAGCGCGGCGCCATGCGGATGGCGCCGTCGAGGCGGATGGTCTCGCCGTTGAGCATGGCGTTCTCGACGATGTGGACCGCGAGCGCGGCGTATTCCGGCGGCTCGCCAAGCCGTGCGGGATGCGGCACTTGCGCGCCCAGGCTCTTGCGCGCTTCCTCGTTCAATCCCATCAGGAGCGGCGTGTAGAAGATGCCGGGCGCGATGGTGTTGACCCGGATCTTCTGGCTGGCGAGATCGCGTGCCGCCGGAAGCGTCAGGCCGACGATGCCGCCCTTCGAGGCCGAATAGGCGATCTGGCCGATCTGGCCCTCATAGGCCGCCACGCTCGCGGTGTTGATGATGACCCCGCGCTCCTCGCCGATCGGCTCGGCGGTGACCAGGCGCTCGGCGAACAGGCGCAGGCAGTTGAACGTGCCGATCAGATTGACATTGATGATGCGGGCGAACTTCGCCAGCGGATAGACGCCGTCGCGGCCGACGATGCGCTGAGAGCCGCCGATGCCGGCGCAGTTCATCAAGACGCGGGCGATGCCGTGGGCGCTTTCCGCCTTGGCAATGCCCGCCTTGACCTGCTCCTCGTCGGTGACGTCGGCATGAAGGGCAATGCCCTTCACTTCGGCCGCGACCTTTTCCGCGTTCTCCTTGCTCTGGTCGAGCACGGCAATGTTGGCGCCCTTGTCGGCCATGGCACGCGCGGTGGCCGCGCCAAGGCCGGAACCCCCGCCGGTGATGAGAACGGCAACCTCTTTCAACTGCATGACTGAACTCTCCTTCGGCGTTTCTTCTCTAGACTTGGTTCTTGTTGTTACCTGGCGGCCCCATCGATCGGCTTGAGCATGCCGCCACAGATCAGCGTTTCCATGTGCACGATGTAGTCGCGGCAGACTTCGTCGGTAACAGGACCGACACCGGTCGCGCGCGACATCGCATGCCGGCCGAAGAACAGGTGATCGCAGGCGCCGATCAGGCTGGTGTAGAACAGCACCGGATCGATCTTGCGGAACTCGCCGCACCTGATGCCCTGCGCCAGCAAGCGACGATGGAAGTCGAGCAGCGGCGCGACAAAGAATTTCGAGACCTGGTCGGCCGACTCCGCGCTGCTCTCGTGAAGCAGGTAATGGATTAACCGATTCATATAGGGGAAGCGATGATAGGCGCGGATGATGCCGGCGATGTGCAGCTTCAGCTTCGTCGTCGGCGTGATCGGCTGTTCCAGCAGATATTCGAGGTTCGCCATCTCGGTCGCGGCGTCGCGCGCGAGCAGGCCGAGCAAGAGGCCGTCCTTGTTGCCGAAATGGTATTTCACCAGCGCGGCGTTGACGCCGGACTTTTGCGCGATGTCAGATAGCGAGACCTCGATCGAGGCGCGCTCGATCATCAGCTCGCTTGCGGCCACAAGCAGCTTTTCGGCGGTGGTATTTTTCGCGGCCTGAAGCCGGACCGGTGCGCTGGTAGTCAACTGCGGTGCCATCACTGAGCTGCCGAAAAGCCGGGACCCACCTAAGCGCATGGCGCGGCCGCACTCAAGAGTTAATTGATCGATTGACTAAAACCCTCGCCGCCTCTTTAATCCGCCCAACAATTCAACCATCAGGGAGACATGCAAGATGGCCGAGGCCTATATCGTCGCCGCCGCCCGTACCGCCGGCGGCCGCAAGGGAGGGCGTCTCGCCGGCTGGCATCCGGCCGATCTCGCCGCCAAGATCCTGGATTCGCTGGTGGAACGCTCCGGCGCCGCGCCCGACCAGATCGAAGACGTGATCATGGGCTGCGTGATGCAGGCGGGCGAGCAGTCCAACAACGTCGCCCGCAACGCGATCATGGCCTCGAAGCTGCCGGACAGCGTGCCCGGCACCTCGATCGACCGGCAATGCGGCTCCTCGCAGCAGGCGCTGCACTTTGCGGCGCAGGCGGTGATGAGCGGCAGCATGGACATCGTGATCGCGGCCGGCGTCGAATCGATGACGCGGGTGCCGATGGGCCTGTCCTCGCAGCTCCCCGCCAAGAACGGCTTTGGCCATTACAAGAGCCCGAACATCGTCTTCAGCCAGTTCACCGGCGCGGAGATGATGGCGGAGAAATATGGACTCTCGAAGGATGAGCTCGACGAATATTCCTACAATAGCCACCAGCGTGCGATCGCGGCGACGCAGGCCGGCCATTTCCGGAACGAGATCGTGCCGGTCGAGATCACCCGCGCGGACGGCTCGACGGATGTGCACACGATCGATGAGGGCATCCGCTTCGATGCGAGCCTCGAGAGCATCAAGGGCGTCAAGCTGATCGCCGAGAATGGCAAGCTGACGGCCGCCAGCGCCAGCCAGATTTGCGACGGGGCGTCGGGTGTGGTCGTGGTCAACGAGAAGGGCCTGAAGCAACTCGGCGCCAAGCCGCTGGCACGCATCCACCACATGACCATGATGGGCGGCGACCCTGTGATCATGTTGGATGCGCCGCTGCATGCGACCGAGCGTGCATTGAAGAAAGCCGGCATGACCATCGACGACATCGACCTGTTCGAGGTCAACGAAGCTTTCGCCTCGGTGCCGACAGCCTGGCTGAAGACGACAGGCGCAGACCCCGCGCGGCTCAACGTCAACGGCGGCGCGATCGCGCTCGGCCATCCGCTTGGGGGTTCCGGGACCAAGCTGATGACGACCCT
>JAFAUV010000005.1 GCA_019243075.1 Bradyrhizobium sp. | reverse complement strand
GCGTGTGGAAGCGGTAGCGGCTGAATCCCTCCCCCCTCTGCGGGGGAGGGTGGCCCCTGCGTCAGCAGGGGTCGGGAGAGGGGAGCACCGCCGCCACCGGAAGGGTCGCGGCGACCATATCCTGTCCCGTCGCGCTCCCCTCTCCCGCCCCGCATTCGCGGGGCACCCTCCCCCGCAGAGGGGGGAGGGTCGGCACGGCGGCCCTCAGCCCGCGTCGAGGCCGAGGTCGATGATCGGCGCGCTGTGGGTGATCCAGCCGCAGGAGATGAGGTCGACGCCCGAGGCCGCCACCGCGCCGACCGTCTCGCGATCGATGCGCCCGGACGCCTCCGACAGGGCGCGCCCGTCGATGATCGCCACCGCCTCGCGGAGCGTGTCCGGCCCCATATTGTCGAGGAGCACCGCGTCGACGCCGATGGACAGCGCCTCGCGGAGCTGATCGAGCGTGTCGACCTCGACCTCGATCTTGACGAGGTGGCCTGCCCGGGCGCGGGCCCGCTCGATGGCCGGCACGATGCCGCCGGCGACCGCCACGTGGTTGTCCTTGATGAGCACGGCGTCGTCGAGGCCGAAGCGGTGGTTCGAGCCGCCGCCCGCGCGCACGGCGTGCTTCTCCAGCGCCCGCAGCCCCGGCGTGGTCTTGCGCGTGCAGCAGATGCGCATCTTCGTACCGGCGGTGCGGCGGACGTAGTCGGCGGTCAGCGTTGCAATCCCGGAGAGGCGGCCGACGAAATTGAGCGCGGTGCGCTCGGCTGCAAGCACGGCGCGGGCGGGACCGTCGATGGTCAGCACATGCGCGCCTTTGGCGACCGCGGCGCCATCGCGGGCGTGCGCGGCAATCTTGATGTCGGGCGAAAGCTTCCGGAACGTCGCGACCGCGAGCGGCAGGCCGGCGATCACCCCGTCCTGTCGCGCGACCATCACGGCATGTGCTCGTATGGTTTCCGGAATCGTCGCCATTGAAGTGACATCGCCGGCGCGGCCGAGATCCTCGTCGAGGGCGCGGTGCACGGCTTCATCGAGCGCCAGCGGCGACAGGAAGGCATCGGGGTTGAGCAGCGAAGCGGCAGTCGTCATGGGGTGCCTCAGGCGATCATGGGTTGGGCAGTCCGCGGTGCGGGGACCTCGAGCGTCTCGGCGATCTCGCGCGCCGCGCCGAGCGTGGTCATGGTGCGATGCGCCAGCAGCGGCTTCTCAGCCGGATAGTCGGAGCGAAAATGTGCCCCGCGGCTTTCGCGGCGGCTCCAGGCGGAAGCCGCGACCAGCAGCGCTGCCGTCGCCATGCTGCGCAGCTCGGTGTTGCCGGTCTCACGCTCGAGGTCTGCGAAACTCCGCACCGCCTCGGCGAGCCTGCCGCCATCCCTGACGACGCCGACATGCGAGCTCATCATCGCGCGCAGGGTTTTCGCGGCAGGCGCCGCCATCGCGCAGTTGCGTGGCACGACCAGCACCGGCGGCAGCCCTGCTGGGGTTGCGATTGCCTCTCCGCTGATGTTCTCGGCGATGCGCGCGGCGAACACGACTGCTTCGAGCAGCGAGTTGGAGGCGAGGCGGTTGGCGCCATGCGCGCCTGTTGAGGCGACTTCGCCGCCGGCCCAGAGGCCTTTCAGCGAGCTGCGGCCCTTTGCGTCCACGGCAATGCCGCCCATGTGGTAGTGCGCCGCAGGCGCGACCGGGATCGGCTGTTTCGCCGGATCGAGACCGGCGCTGAGGCAGCTCGCATAGACCGTCGGGAATCTTTCTGCAAAGCGCGCACCGAGCGCCTCGCGAGCATCGAGGAACGCGCCACGGCCGGCGGCAATCTCGGCGAACACGCCGCGTGCCACGATGTCGCGTGGCGCAAGCTCCGCCAGCGGATGCTGTGCCAGCATGAAGCGCTCGCCTTTCGCGTTGATCAGTGCTGCGCCTTCGCCACGCAGCGCTTCGGTCGCCAGCGGCGCCGGATCCCGGCCGACCATGATCGCGGTCGGATGGAACTGCACGAATTCGGGATCGGCGATCACGGCGCCGGCGCGGGCGGCGATCGCGAGGCCCAGTCCGCTGGCCTCACGCGGGTTGGTGGTCACCGCATAGAGATGGCCGATGCCGCCGGTCGCGAGCACCACCGCGCGCGAGGCGACGGTGACGGGCCGCGCCGCGGCCTCGCCAACTTGACGCAATTGCAGGCCGATGACCGCGCCCTCGTCGGTCAGCAGGGCCTCGGCGGCGAAACCTTCGATCACGCGGATCGAAGGTGTCTTGCGCACCGCGTCGGTTAGGGCCGCGATGATCGCCTTGCCCGCCATATCGCCGCGCACATGCACGATCCGGCGCGCCGAATGCGCGGCTTCGCGGCCGACGGCGAGCTTGCCTTCGAGATCACGGTCGAAGGCGACGCCATAGTGGAGCAGATCCTGGATGCGGGCGCCGGCCTCGCGCGCGAGGCCGAGCGCGATCTCTTCATCGACGATGCCGCCGCCGACGGCAACGGTGTCGGCGGCATGCGCTGCGGCGCTGTCGCCGTCGGCCACCGCGGCGGCGATGCCGCCTTGCGCCCAGGCGCTGGAAGCGCCCTCGCCAAGCGGGGCCGCCGAAATCAGCGTCACGGGGCGGGGTGCGAGCTTGAGCGCACAGAACAGGCCGGCGAGACCGCCGCCGACGATGACGACATCGTCTGTCCTGCGGGTGAGATCGTAGTTGTTATTTGTCATGGCCATCTCCTTTCGTCAGGGCTGCGCTTCCGCCTTCGCTCTTCGTGGGGCGGACAACTCGCTTGGCCGGGACGACAGCCTTTCAATTTTTGCAATTTTTGAGGTTGATCATGCGCTCGACCGAACGCCGCGCCTTCTCCGCGATGAGCGGATCGATCGTCACCTCCTCGCGCAGCGAAATCAGGCTGTCCAGGATCTTCGGCAGCGTGATCCGCTTCATGTGCGGGCAGAGATTGCAGGGGCGTACCATTTCGACGTCGGGCAGCTCGGCCCGCACATTGTCGGCCATCGAGCATTCCGTGATCATCACTACGCGCTTGCTCCGGTTCTTGCGGACCCAGTCGATCATATGGGCGGTCGAGCCGGTGAAATCGGCTTCCGCCAGCACGTCGGGCGGGCATTCCGGATGCGCGATGATCTGCAACGAAGGATCGGCTTCGCGATAGGCGCGCAGTTCGTCGCCGGTGAAGCGCTCATGCACCTCGCACGCGCCCTTCCAGGCGATGATCTTCACATCGGTCTTCGAGGCGACATATCTGGCGAGATATTGATCCGGCAGGAAGATCACCTCCGGCGCGTTCAGGCTCTCGACCACCGCGAGCGCATTCGACGATGTGCAGCAGATGTCGACTTCCGCCTTCACTTCAGCCGGGGTGTTGACATAGGCCACCACCGGAACGCCGGGAAACCGCCCACGCAGCAATCGCACATCTGAGCCGGTGATGCTGGAGGCCAGCGAGCAGCCGGCGCGCGAGTCCGGGATCAGCACGCGCTTGTGCGGGTTCAGGATCTTGGATGTCTCCGCCATGAAGTGCACGCCGCACTGGATGATGGTCCCGGCCCTGACCTTGGTGGCCTCGACGGCAAGCTGCAGCGAGTCGCCGACGATATCGGCGACGCAATGGAAGATTTCCGGAGTCTGGTAGTTGTGCGCGAGGATCACCGCGTCGCGCTCGGCCTTCAGCTCATTGATTGCCTTGACATAAGGCGCCATGAACGGCCACTCGACGGGCGGGATCACGTTCTTGACGCGCTCGTAGAGATAGGAGGTCGCGCGCTCGATTTCGGGCGTCCATTCCAGCCGGGGCATCGGCGGCATGTGAAGGCGCTCTGCATCAGTGACGCGGGAGCCTCGTAATGGGTTGGGCTGGCCTCCAGCGGGTGTGGGGAAATCGTCGGGTCCGTAGATTCCAGCGATCGGCATATTTGCCTCCGGGCAGATTTATGCTCGTATTGAGTATATTTGGAGCGTTTTAAATTCGGCTCGCGGAGCCGGATCCTTTGCTCTTCAAGCCCATTATACTCATATTGAGCAAATCAAATCTAGCACGGCCTGGCAGGGTTCGCCAAGCCCATCGCTATCAACTCGCCGTGTTCACCGGGCGAAACGATTTTTTGAACCGGGTGCTTGGATTTCCATGCAAGTGCATTAACTCTGTGTAATGAACGCGGCCGATTGACTGCGAAAGCCGCGACAAAAAGGGGCAGCCGATGTCGTCAGCCGCGGACGATCTGGTACCACCATCCGATCCCAAGAGCTGGCGCACGCCGCTCATCATTATCGTCTGCGGTTGCGCGATTGCTTTGTTGAGCTTCGGTCCGAGATCGGCGCTCGGCTTCTTCGTGCAGCCCATGAGCCGCGAGCTCGCCTGGGGCCGCGACGTGTTCGGCCTCGCGCTGGCCGTGCAGAACCTGTTGTGGGGGCTCGGACAGCCGATCGCGGGCGCGATCGCCGACCGCTTCGGCGCGCTCCGCGTGATCTGCGTCGGTGCGTTGCTCTATGCCGGCGGTCTGTTGATGATGCGCTATGCGGCAACACCCTTGTCGCTCGATCTCGGCGCGGGCGTCCTGGCGGGCTTCGGATTGTCCGGCTGCTCGTTCAACCTGGTGCTGTCGGCATTCTCGAAATTGTTGCCTCCGGAACGGCGCGGTGTGGCGCTCGGCGCAGGCACTGCGGCAGGATCGTTCGGGCAATTCGTGTTTGCTCCGTTCGGCGTGGCCCTGATCGACAATTTCGGCTGGCAGGCCGCGCTGACGGTGTTCGCGTTCCTGATGCTGTTGATCGTGCCGCTGTCGCTCGCATTGTCCACGCCGCCCGCCGCATCGGCCAGCGTACCGGCGGCGAAGCAGCAATCGTTCAAGATCGCGCTCGCCGAAGCCTTCGGGCATCGCTCTTACGTGCTGCTGGTGCTCGGCTTCTTCACCTGCGGCTTTCAACTCGCTTTCATTACGGTGCATCTGCCCCCGTTCCTGGCTGATCGCGCCATCTCCGCCCAGATCGGGGGCTGGGTGATGGCCTCGATCGGCTTTTTCAACATGGTCGGCTCGCTCACCGTCGGCTGGATCCAGAACCGCTTGCCCAAGCGCTACATCCTGTCCGTCATCTATTTTGCTCGCGCACTGGCGACGGCGGCTTTCATCTCGTTCCCGGTCACGCCGTTCAGTGCGATCGCGTTCGGCGCGGTCTCCGGGCTGTTGTGGCTATCGACGGTGCCGCCGACGTCGGCGCTGGTTTCGCTGATGTTCGGAACGCGCTGGTTCGCCACGCTCTATGGGTTCGCCTTTGTCAGCCATCAGGTCGGCGGTTTCCTCGGCGTCTGGCTCGGCGGCGTGGTGTTCGAGAAATTCGGCTCCTATACGCCGATCTGGTGGCTTTCGATCCTGTTCGGCGTGCTGTCGGCTCTGATCAACCTGCCGATTGTGGAGCAGCCCGTGCAAAGGGCCGTTGCAGAGCCAGCCTGATCCGCTAAACATCTCCCGAAACAGCAGTTCAGGGAGTGTACCTTGGGAACATTCAAGGCGATCAGGATCGACAAGGCCGAGAAGGGCATCGCTGCGGCGCTCACCCAATTCGACGAAGCCGAATTGATGGAGGGCGACGTCACCGTTGCCGTCGAATGGTCGACGCTGAACTACAAGGATGGCCTCGCCGTCACCGGCAAGGCGCCTGTGGTACGGCGCTTCCCGATGATCGCCGGCATCGACTTTGCCGGCACCGTCGAACGATCGTCGCATCCGCAGTGGAAGGCCGGCGATAAGGTGATCTGCACCGGCTGGGGCCTGGGCGAAACGCATCTCGGCGCCTACGCCGAGAAAGCCCGCGTGAGGGGCGACTGGCTGGTGCGGCTGCCCGAGGGCATATCGGCGCGAGAGGCGATGGCCATCGGTACCGCCGGTTTCACCGCGATGCTGGCCGTGCTGGCGCTGGAGAAGCAGGGCGTGTCGCCCAAGAGCGGACCGGTGGTCGTGACGGGCGCGGCCGGCGGCGTCGGCTCGGTGGCGACCGCCATCCTCGCCAAGCTCGGCTATCACGTCATCGCCTCGACCGGCCGGATGTCGGAGACGCCCTATCTCACCAGCCTCGGCGCCGCCGAGGTGATCGACCGCAATGAACTTTCAGGTCCGGGCAAGCCACTTGCCAAAGAGCGCTGGGCGGGCGGTGTCGACAGCGTCGGCTCGCGTACGCTCGCCAATCTGCTGTCGATGACCAGGTATGGCGGCGCCATCGCCGCCTGCGGCCTGGCGGCCGGAATGGACCTGCCGGCCTCGGTTGCACCGTTTATTTTGCGCGGGGTGTGCCTTCTGGGCATCGATTCCGTGATGTGCCCGGTTTCGCCGCGCCAAGCCGCCTGGGAACGCCTGGCCCGCGACCTGGACCGCTCGAAACTGGCTGAAATCACTCATGAAATTGGGTTATCCCAGGTGCTCGAGACGGGGCCAAAAATCCTTGCCGGCGAGGTCCGCGGCCGGATCGTGGTAAAAATTGTCTAACGACGTTCAGACTTTACCAACGAACCTGCTCCAATGTTGCCACGGTTAGTATGGTAAGCAGCGGGTAAAGGGATCGGACGTCGCCCGCGGCTTGGGTAAA